>CAXPUI010000212.1:0-5481 GCA_964220205.1 Candidatus Allofontibacter communis
GTCAGGGACCATGGCCGGTGCTCAGGGCACCCAGGAGTTCGCTGGTGGTACGGTCGATGGTGATAATCTCCAATGGGAAGTTCAGATGACGTCTCCTATGCCGATGACACTTGAAATCAGTGCAACCGTTGCGGGCGACACGATCAGTGGTAACGTCAAGCTCGGTGCGTTTGGCAACGCGAGCTTTGAGGGCACCAGGACCTGAAAACACATCACAAGCCTTATTGATGTCCGTGATGTTCAAGATGCTGGCGCCTATAATGGAGAATCTGTATGGTCGCTGAAGGTTAATCAGGGGTGAAGCAGATGCATGATCTAGTAATCAGAAATGGTCTGGTCGTTGATGGAACGGGGGCTGAGGCCGTCAAGGCAGACGTGGCTATCGAAGGTGATTCGATTGTTGCCATTGGCGAGGTGGCGGCACCTGGCCGATCGGAGATTGACGCGGAAGGGCATATCGTGACACCGGGCTTCGTCGACATTCATACGCACCTTGACGCACAGATAGGCTGGGATCCGATGTTGACCCCCATAAGCTGGCACGGGGTAACGACGGCGTTGCTTGGAAACTGTGGCGTAACTTTTGCGCCGGTCAGGTCGGGAGACCGTGAGTTGTTGGCCGGCATGATGGAAACAGTCGAGGATATTCCCCGTGACGCGATCCTCAACGGCTTGTCGTGGAACTGGGAAAACTACGGCGAATACCTTGATGAGCTGGAGAATCTCGAGCCGGCAATCAATGTGGCTGGGTTGATAGGACACTGCGCATTGCGTTTTTACGTGATGGGTGATCGTGGTGTCGCGGACCAGGCGACAGATGAAGAAAAGCGCCAGATGGCTGAAATTGTGCGTGAGGCTGTCCAGCAGGGCGCTGTTGGTTTCTCTACCTCCAGGTTCCTGGGTCATTATTTGCCGGATGGGCGTCATGTCCCTGGAACTCATGCTGAGCATGAGGAACTCGTGGAAATCGCTCGTGCAGTCGGTGAAGAAGACGGCCTGATGCAGAATGTCATGAACTTTGCCAAGGCCTATGAAGGGGAAATGGAACTGGTTCGTAAAGAAGCGGAGCATGCCAGGGTGCTGTTCAGCCATGGAACCGGGCGTTCATTCAGTTACAGCAAGAAAGTCGACAACAGTATCAGGGCCATGCGTGATGCAGGCCTGGATGTGAACGCGATCTGTATTCCGAGGTCATCCGGATTTGTCACTGGCATGCAGGCTTATTTGGCCTGGGTTGGCGGACCCTGGAGCGAGTTGTCTGAGAAAGGCTTCGAAGATCGTATGGTCGCTTTGGAAGATGAGGACTTCCGGCAGCGGCTGATCGAGCACGCCAACGAAAAAGGCTCCATGATCAGTGCTGACCAGATTTTTTACCTGGGTGACGGGGAAAAACCGAACTATATCGGTGGAGTAGAAGAGAGCCTGCAGACGATGGCGTCTCAGTCAGGTGAAACGCCTGTTGAAACCTACATTCGCCTGAGTCGCGAGACGGGCGGTCAAGCGCTTTTCACTCTTCGATTTTTCAATCAGAACCTGGAAGTGCTGGCGGATGCTATTTCCAACGAATACTGCATTCCAAGCCTTGGTGACGCGGGTGCTCACGTCAGCCAGATTATGGATTCAGGTTGGGCGACCTTTACGCTGTCTCACTGGCACAGGGATGCGGGACTCTTCAGCCTGGGAGAGGTGGTTCGTCGTCTGACGTCCGCACCGGCGAGAATCATTGGACTGAAGGATCGAGGAACGCTTGAGATCGGTCAGAAAGCAGACATCAATGTCATTGAACTGGATAAGTTATCGGAATGCATGCCTGAAATAGTGCACGATTTCCCCGGTGATGCACCTCGTTTTATCCAGAAGGCCAGGGGTTATCGCGCGACGCTTTGTAATGGCCAGGTGATTCTGGAGAATGATCAGCATACCGGCCAGCGCAGCGGTGAGGTATTGCGCCATGGAGCGGCATGACTGGCTTGATCTATCTCGATTTTACCCGAGATAGATCCTGGCGCTCTGCAGAGTCGTGATTTGCGGTGTAACGAGATATCGGTGCGGCTAAATGTTGCAGCGCAGCGTAGATTGGCTTGAAAGGATGGTTTCAGTCGATACAATAGCGGCCCGTAGACAAGCATCATCGGCTGCTGGCGGTTTGTAAGACATCCAATCGCCTCCCGGCAACGTAAAAGATCGGGCAAACGTAAAAGTAAGTAAACGTAAAAGAAGCAGTTAAAGGGCGAACTTTCAGCGAAAACAGTTCGTCTCGACAGCAAAGGGGATTTACGTAGGCTTTCTGGCCGATGAGAAGACAACAACTCCAACTGTCTGTTTTTTTTGAAATCGGGTGGGCATTTCAAGCGAAATGCCCGTTCGAGTGGAGTCAATGTGACTAACAAACATCTATTGGTGGCATTTTTTGTCATTGGGGTGGCGATCTGGGTATTTTCCGGAGATTTTGCCTCCGAACCGGTGACGGCTGATGAAGCAACCCTGCTGGCTGCTTCAGAGTCGGTCACGCTGGTTCGTGGTGTAAAGAGTCGAGCGGAAGAGCAAACAGTATTCCTTGAAGTTAGGGGCCAGACCAAGGCTAATCGTGTCGTCCAGGTGAAATCTGAAATCTCCGGTAAGATTGAAGCGCTGCCCGGTGTGAAAGGCACTCGGGTCAACGAAGGCGATCTGCTGTGTCGAGTGGCTGTGGACGCGAGACGTAATGAGTTTCGTCAGGCGGTGGCGGAGCTGCAGAGCGCGCAGCTGGAGTTTGATGGTTTTGCTGATCTCAAGGCAAAAGGCCTGCAATCAGAAGTGCTGATGGCGAAAGCCAGGGCGGCGCTGGAACAGAGCAAGACGAGAGCGAAGCACGCTCAGCTTGCGCTGGAAAAAACCAGCATTGTGGCTCCTTTCAGTGGTGTGGTTGATGTGCAGCCCGTTGAAGTCGGCGACTTCCTGACTCAGGGAGCCACCTGCGTCAGCCTGATCGAGATCGATCCCATGCTGGTCGTCGGACAGGTTGCGGAAAAGAATATTGGTCAGGTTGCGCTAGGTGATGTTGTCGACGTCACGTTGATCACGAATCAGACATTAGCCGGCAAGGTCAGCTTCATTGGCCATTCGCCTGACCTGGTTACCCGCACTTTCCCCATTGAGGTGACCGTGGCTAATCCGGGTGCGGACGTGAGGGCTGGGATGACGGCTGAAATGCGTGTGCCTGTCGGTTTGGAACAGGTGCACCTGATCTCGCCGGCCTCGATGGTGCTGGATGACGAGGGCCAGGTCGGCGTGAGGATTGTTGACAGCAGGCAACGGGTCCGTTTCATGACAGTAGTGGTGGTCGGTGAGAGCCCTGCAGGCATTTACGTAAAAGGTCTGCCTGAGCAGGTAGATCTGATTACGGTAGGGCATGAAGAAGTTTTTGAGGGTCAGGTGGTGAGAATAGACTTCACGCCGCTGGCAGCCCTGGTCAAGCACTAGGCCCTCCCATGATTCAAGGTCTGGTTGGGGCCGCGATTGAACGAACGCGGACCATGATGTCGCTTCTCGCCGCGATAATCTTCGCCGGGGTGGCTTCCTACTCTGTCATTCCCATTGAAATGGACCCTGACATACCCATCCCGATGGTCATCATCACGATTCCCCACGAAGGGATTTCGCCTGAAGACTCTGAGCGCCTCCTGGTGAGGCCCATGGAACTGGAACTGAGAAGCCTTGAGGGAGTGGAAGAACTCGAGGCGTGGGCTGGCGAAGGTTCGGCAACCATCCTGATCGAATTCTATACCGACTTTGATCAGGATGAGGCGCTTGTCGATGTGCGGGAAGCAGTCGACATGGCAAAGGCGAAGATTCCCAGTACCGCTGAAGAACCCATAATCCGTGAGGTTTCTGCGTCAGATTTTCCAATTATTACCGTGGCGGTCGGTGGCGGAGGCGTTTCTGAGCGGGTCAAGATTCGTTTGGCGCGTAAACTGCGTGATGAAATTGAAACGATTAAAGAGGTACTGGAGGCTCGGCTGGAGGGGGCCAGGGAAGAGCTGCTCGAAGCCGTCATAGATCCTAACGAACTTGAAGCCTATGGGATCAGCAACGATGAGCTGCTGGCAGCCGTGGCAAGAAACAATCGACTGATTGCCGCAGGTTCCGTTGACACCGGGCGGGGTAGCTTTTCAGTCAAGATCCCCAGTGTCATTGAGACGGGTCGCGATGTACTTTCCATCCCCGTTAAAGCGACCCCTGATGGCGTGGTGACGCTGTCCGATGTGGTAACGCTCCGAAGAACATTCAAGGACGCCTATGGTTACTCAAGGGCCAATGGCAGTCCGGCTGTTACCATCGAAGTGGCCAAACGGCCCAATACCTCAGTGGTAGATGTCGTCAGGGATGTTAAGGCTGTTGTAGAGAATGTGCGGAAAGACTTTCCGGCCAATGTGGAGGTCAGTTATCTCGCGGATATGACGACTGACACCATTGACCAGATCGATACACTGGAAGGTAACATCACGACCGCTATGTTCCTGGTGCTAACCGTCGTTATTGCTGCGGTTGGGGTGCGGTCCGGCGTATTGGTCGCCATGGGCATCCCGTTTTCTTTCATGTTCGCCTTTATGGTTGTTAATCTCCTGGGTTACACCTATAACTTTATGGTCATGTTCGGCATGCTGCTGGGTCTGGGCATGCTCATTGACGGCGCGATTGTTGTCGTGGAGCTCGCGGACCGCCGGCTCAAAGACGGTGCATCCCCCAAAGCTGCCTTTGCCTATGCGGTAAACAGGATGTTTCTACCGATTGTGGCCTCAACGATGACGACGCTGGCAGCGTTCCTGCCCCTGATGTTCTGGCCGGGTATCACGGGACAATTCATGAAATACCTGCCGGTTACTGTTTTTTCAGTACTTGTCGGCTCGCTTGTCTATGCTCTGCTGTTTGCGCCGGTGCTCGGTGCGATGATCTCGCGGCAACAGAAACGGGCTGAGGGTAGTTATCACCAGTTGGTCGATCAGGGGAGATTCGACGAGGTTGGCGGTATTATTGGTGGGTACGCAAGTCTCTTAAGGGTATCTACCGCGCATCCCCTTATCGTTATTTCCTGCACGGGTCTTCTACTCTTCGCAATCATCCAGCTCTATAGTGCACGAGGTGTGGGATCCACCTTTTTCATTGACGTGGAACCGAATTTTACCGGGATCAATGTCTCCGCCAGGGGCAACTACAGCGCTGAAGAAATCAGGGATATTGTCGTCGATGTTGAGAAACGTGTACAAAAGGTCGGCCACGTTGACAGTAGTTATACGCGCGCAGGCCCAGGCGGTTCGAGTTTTGGCAGAGGCGGGAATTCACCTGACCAGATTGGCGCAATGTTCATGCAGATGACGGATCGACGGACCCGCGACCTTGATGGATGGGAGGTTGAGCAGGCGATGGCAGACGCCGTCAATAACATCCCTGGCGTGCGTGCTGAAGTGAACTCCATGGAAATGGGACCACCTGTGGGTAAAG
>CAXPUI010000213.1:0-7095 GCA_964220205.1 Candidatus Allofontibacter communis
TTTCGTTGAAATCAAAATCTAGCGGTTAACCATGAGCCGACCCCGTATTGGCATCACGCCCGGCGACCCCGCCGGGATAGGTCCCGATGTCTGTCTGCAGGCGTTTGCGGAACTGAAGCCCCACGCCGACCTTATTTTCGTCACCGACCCTGAACTCATGAAAAGCCGGGCCGGGGAACTTGGCCTGAACCTCCGTGTCAGCCAATCGGGCTCCGGACCAGATGCACTGTGCGTCAAACCGATTCCTCTTGCCGCAATACCTGACCCCGGCATGCCCGATGCGGGTTGCGCTCAATTCATTATTGACAGTCTATCCGCGGCCCTCGATACATGCCTGGAAGGAGATATTGACGCTATTGTTACGGGCCCGGTCAACAAGGCCTTGATAAATCAGGGTGGCATAAAATTTACCGGACACACCGAATGGTTCGCCACACAAACCGGTGTGAAGCAGCCCGTCATGCTGCTGGCGTCGGAAAATTTACGAGTCGCTGTGGCCACCACCCACCTGCCGCTCCGGTCGGTTGCCGATGCAATTACGCGGGAACTGCTTTACGACTCTCTGAGGGTTATGCATGACGATCTTCGGTCGAAATTTGGTATTCGTGACCCGGTTATCGGAGTCTGCGGTCTGAATCCCCACGCTGGCGAGGATGGGGAGATGGGTAATGAAGAAATCGATACGATCATACCGGTCCTTGAGCTCCTGCGTCGTGACGGCCTTAATCTTATCGGCCCGCTTCCTGCCGACACCGCATTCACCCGACGGTCGCTGAATGAAGTCGATGCCGTCCTGGCCATGTACCACGACCAGGGGCTGTCAGTGATCAAGCATGCCGCCTTCGGCGATGCCGTTAACATTACTCTAGGCCTCCCAGTGATCCGCACCTCGGTTGACCATGGCACTGCCTTCGACCTGGCGGGCACAGGCCAGGCTGATCCCAGCAGCCTTATCGCCGCTGTCCGATGTGCAATTGACCTGACGGCTCGACAATGAGCATTCCGAGGAAACGCTTCGGTCAGAATTTTCTCCGGGATTCATCCGTTATCGAGCAGATCCTGTCGAGCATTAATGCGACCAGCGATCAGCGGTTAATCGAAGTTGGTCCCGGGCACGGGGCTCTTACCCATGGCCTGTCGCTTACTGACTGTGATTTAACCCTTATCGAAGTTGATCGTGATCTTGCTGACGAACTCAGAATTGTTTTTCCGACGGCCAGGTTGATTAACCAGGATGTTCTGAACGTCGACTTTTCCGATCTCGGCAACGGACCCTTTCGCATCGTCGGCAATTTACCCTATAACATTTCGACACCGCTGCTGTTCAAATTATTCACTAACCCGGCGCTGTTCACCGACATGCATTTCATGCTGCAGCTCGAAGTTGTCGATCGAATGACAGCCTCACCTTCGACCCGCGCTTACGGCAGGCTCTCAGTAATGACCCAGCTGTACTGTGAAGCGGAGAAGCTCTTTGAGGTACCGCCCGAAGCATTCTCACCCAGACCCAAGGTTCGTAGTGCTATTGTCCGTCTTCGATCTCTCGGACCGGATATCCATAAACCCGAGAAGCTGGAGGAGGTATTAACAACTGCTTTCAGCGCGAGGCGCAAGACGGTTAAAAACGCTCTGAAGAGCCTGCTGGCAGAGAACGAGTTGGAACAGCTTGGAATCGACCCGTCACTGCGTCCGGAAAACCTGACACCAGATCAGTTCATGGACTGCGCAAGACAGCTGGAGACGAAACCATCATGAGCACTTATGTGATCGGTGACATACAGGGCTGCTACGACGAATTCTCAACCCTATTGGATCTCATCAGATTCGACCCTGCTGCCGATGAACTCTGGCTGGTCGGTGACCTCATCAATCGTGGGCCGAATAATCTTGCCGTCATGGACCTGATCATGTCTCTGCCCCACGTTGTGGCTGTACTGGGCAATCACGACTTGCACTTTGTCGCCGTTGCGCTGGGGAAACAACGACAAATGCGCAACGACACAATCTCGGATCTGCTGAACAGCCCAAAGTTACAAGAATACACCGAGTACTTGAGGCACCTGCCACTGATACACTTTGACAAGAACAGGGACTTCGTCATGGTACATGCTGGCCTGCCTCCTCAGCTTGATGTCGAGACCTGCTGCCGTCTCGCTGGCGAGGTAGAGGCGGTGCTGAGGTCAGAGGATCACCCGGGCTATTTTTCAGCCATGTATGGCAATGAACCAGACATCTGGAGCGAATCTCTCACCGGTATGGATCGCCTTCGGCACATCACTAACTTTCTGACTCGCATCCGGTTCTGTACTGCCAGCGGTCAGCTGGAGCTGACTCACAAAACAGAAGTCGCACCTGTTGGCTTTGAGCCCTGGTTCACTTTCCCAAGGCCCGACAGCTCTCACATCCTGTTTGGTCACTGGGCTGCCATTGAAGGCAGAGCTGACTGCGCTTTTGCAACCCCCCTGGACACCGGTTGTGTCTGGGGTCGGCAACTTACGGCACTAAGGCTGGAAGATATGACGCAGTTTCAGACTGCTGCCAGGACACGATGAAAACCTATCTGGTTGGCGGAGCTGTACGTGACAAACTGCTCCGCCTGCCAGTCTCAGAAAGAGACTGGGTGGTAGTCGGCGGTAGCGAAGACGAATTGCTGAACCTCGGCTTTCGACCGGTGGGCAGGGATTTCCCTGTATTCCTGCATCCCCAATCAAACGAGGAGTATGCGCTCGCTCGAACGGAGCTGAAAACAGGACCGGGACACAGGGGGTTTCAGTGCCGAAGTGATCCGCAGGTCACCCTCGAGGAAGATCTAAGCCGACGCGACCTCACGATCAACGCCATTGCTGAAACCCAAACCGGGGAGCTGATTGATCCCTTTGGCGGCGAGAGTGACATCAAAACTAAAACCCTGCGCCATGTTTCCCCGGCTTTCAGCGAAGACCCCTTGCGCATTCTTCGCGTGGCTCGATTCAAAGCCAGGTTTCATCACCTCGACTTTTCCGTGCACCCGGAAACGACAGAGTTGATAACCGCCATGGTCAGCAACAGGGAACATGAAGAGTTGACCGCAGAACGCGTCCTGCTGGAACTCAACAAAGCACTGACGACGAAAACTCCAGCGATATTTTTTCGCTACCTCGCGGAGGTCGGGGCTGATCTAGCCCTATGGCCTGAAGTCACACCACGGGCAATTGACCACCTTGCCAGTTGCCCCGCCCGTGATCCCGAAACCAGGTTCGCTGTTCTGCTATCGCACCTCCATGAGGAAGAAATTCAACAGTTCTGCAAAAGACTTAAAGCTCCCAAGCAGCTTCAGGAACTATCGATTCTTGTTTCGACAAACATCGACGCCTGGTCTCATCTCCCTGAACTGGACCCGGTCGCCCGGGCCCGGCTGATCGAACAGGCCGATGGGCTTCGCAAAGCGACCAGGTTCACTCGTTTCAATCTTGCCTGTGAAGAGATAACAGGTCTTGCATTAGCCGCTGAGTGGCAGACTGTTCGCGATACCATGGCTGACGTCAAGGCTGAAGACCTCAATGCGGACGCTACAGGCCCCGCACTCGGCGAACTTCTCCGGCAGGAACGAATTCGTCGAATCGGTGAGCTCGCTTGAGCATCCTGATCACCGGCGCTGCACATCGCATTGGCCGTGCCATGACTCTGAAATTCCATGCAGCCGGTCACAACGTTCTCCTGCACTGCAATCAGTCAACAACCGCCGCGGCATCGCTGGCTGAGGATCTGAACACGCAACGGCCGGACAGCGCTCACGTCGTCACTCTTGACCTTGCACATCTCGATGGGCTCGACGAGTTCAGAGCGCAATGCCTTCAATACACCGGCAGGCTCGACGCGCTGATAAACAATGCCGCAGCGTTTTACCCAACGCCCCTGCCGGAAGTAAGCGCTGAGCAATTTAACGAACTGATCAACATCAATCTGCGCGCCCCTTATTTCCTCACCAAGACTTTTGTTGATTATCTGAAAGGGGGTTCGGTCGTCAATATCATCGATATTTATGCCGAGAAGCCTCTCAGAGGCTTCTCGGCCTATAGCATCTCAAAGGCCGGGCTGGCGATGATGACCCGCTCACTGGCGGATGAACTGGGTCCCGACATTCGCGTCAACGGCATAGCACCCGGTGCCATCCTGTGGCCCGACGCTGCTGTGATGGACAACAAGACTATCGAAGGCATCCTGGCTGGAATACCTGCCGGTCGCCTCGGCGATCCCAATGATATTGCCAATGCCGCCCTGTTCCTGGTCGATCAGGCTGACTATGTTTCTGGACAGATCATCTCTGTTGCTGGCGGCAGTTCCGTCTAACGCTCAATCTTCTCGCGGGCCACTGCTCGATAACCGATATCGCGACGATACTGGACGCTCTCAAAGGATATACCCGCAAGCGCCTTATAGGCGTTCGCCTGCGCTGAGGAAATACTGTCACCCAGCGCCGTCACACCGAGAACACGACCACCGGAAGTCTCGACAACATTATTTTTCAAACGAGTCCCCGCATGAAAAACTTTAGCCCCCGTGACTGTCTCGAGGCCGTCGATCTGAAAGCCTTTCTCATAACTGCCAGGATAACCACCGGAAGCCAGGACAACGCAAAGCGCCGAGTCGGCCTTGAAGTCAATCGTCTGCTGGTCGAGGTCTCCGTCGATTGCTGCGAGCATGAGTTCAACCAGGTCCGAGGATAATCGCATCATGACTGGTTGGGTTTCAGGATCACCAAACCGGCAGTTGAACTCAATGACCTGCGGATTACCCTCTGCATCAATCATCAGTCCAGCGTACAAAAAACCCGTGTAGGGGTGGCCCTCTCGCTGCATGCCTGCAATTGTTGGCTTGATGATTCGCTCAACAATTCTCTCATGAACGTCCGGCGTGACAACGGGCGCCGGTGAATAAGCTCCCATACCCCCTGTATTAGGTCCCTGGTCCCCGTCATAGACGGCCTTGTGATCCTGGGAGCTGGCAAACGGCAGGAAACTATTACCATCGGCAATGACAATAAAGCTGGCTTCCTCGCCTTCGAGAAACTCTTCGATGACGATTCGGCTACCTGCGCCACCCAGCCTATTGCCGCTGAGCATATCGAGGATGGTTTCTCCTGCTTCATCATGGTCCCGGGCAATCACGACCCCTTTTCCTGCTGCCAGCCCGTCGGCCTTGATCACGAAAGGCGGGGATTTCCCCGACAGGTAGCTGATCGCAGCGTCGGCCTCTTCAAACACCTCGTAATCGCCCGTCGGTATCTCGTATTTTTTCAGAAAGCTCTTGGTATAACTTTTGGAACCTTCCAACTGCGCTGACAACTGGTCGGGGCCAAAACACCGCAGACCCGCTGCCTTGAATTTGTCTACCATGCCGGCGACCAGAGGGTCTTCAGGACCGACCACGGTTAGCTCAACATTATGTGTTTGAACAAACTCAATAAGCTGATCAAAGTCCATGGCATCAATATCGACATTGGTCAGGCCGGTTTCCTGAGCAGTTCCAGCGTTACCCGGTGCAACAAAAACCTGCTCAACCAAAGGCGATTGTGAGATTTTCCAGGCCAGGCCATGTTCCCGCCCACCACTGCCGGTTACCAGCACTTTCATTGACTTCTCCCTGATCTAGTCTTTGTCGACCCATGTACACTGGGCATACTTTATCCGCACTGAGTGCAGCCTGTTCTCCGGCAGCACGGACTCAATCATGATCACCGGCCTCCGGCCTGCTGACCACCTTCACTTTGCACCCAAACAAACGTTCAGGAATCCGTTTTCTGCCTGCATCATTAATGCCGGAAATGGCGCATTCCCGTTAGGATCATGGCCATGCCATGCTCATCTGCGGCATCCATCACCTCCTGATCGCGCATCGAACCACCAGGCTGGATTATTGCCGTGATCCCAGCTTCGGCAGCCGCATCGATACTGTCACGAAACGGAAAAAATGCATCCGACGCCATCACGGAACCACTGACAGGCAGCCCCTCCGCGGCAGCTTTAATCCCTGCAATCTGGGCACTCGTCACTCGAGCCATCTGACCCGCGCCCACGCCTATTGTCATCTTGTCTTTGGCATAAACAATGGCATTCGACTTGACATACTTGGCAACGGTCCATGCGAACATCAGATCAGCTTTCTCCGACTCTGTCGGTTGGCGCTTGCTCGCGACCTGCAGTGCTGAATCATCGAGCAACTGATGATCCGCGCTTTGAACCAATAACCCTCCCGCAACCCTTTTATAGTCGAGGATCATCTCGCCACCACCAGAGGTCAGCTCCAGGACCCTGACATTACCTTTCTCCGCACAAACACTCAGCGCCTGGGGAGAAATAGCTGGCGCGGCAATCACTTCGACAAACTGCCGATCGATAATGGAGCGAGCCAGTGCTTCTGTCAGTTCACCATTAAGAGCAATAATGCCCCCGAAAGCCGAGGTTGGATCGGTTTGAAAGGCCCGGTCATAGGCTTCGATCAGGTCCTGTCCCTGGGCGACGCCACATGGATTGGCATGTTTGACGATGACGCAAGTGGGGTCAGTGAAAGCCTGTACACATTGCAGAGCGGCATCTGTATCGGCAATGTTGTTGAAAGAAAGTGCTTTGCCCTGGCGCTGAACTGCGCCGGCGATGGACCCGACCGGCTTATCTGCCTCGACATAGAAAGCCGCTGACTGATGCGGATTCTCACCGTAACGCATGATTTCCCGCCGCTCAAACTGCATTGTCATTGTCCCGGGAAATTCAGCTCGACCCTTCGTTTCCTGATCGATCGAGGAAAGATAGTTGGCGATCGCGGCATCATAACGGGCAACGGACTCGAATGCTTTTACCGCTAACCTGAATCGAGTTTCGAAAGAAAGGCAACCGCCTCTCTCGCTCATCTCCTCCAGCACAGCAGCATAGTCTGCACTATCAACCACTACCGCTACTGACTCATGATTCTTCGCGGCTGACCGCAGCATGGCAGGCCCGCCTATATCGATGTTTTCAATTGCATTGTCGAGATCGCGAGGACGCTCAGCTACCGCCTGTTCAAACGGGTACAGGTTAACTACCAGCAGATCAATTTCCCGAATTTCGTGGGCTGCCA
>CAXPUI010000214.1:0-4787 GCA_964220205.1 Candidatus Allofontibacter communis
GTCCTGATGCAGTGTTTCGCTATAACCTGCCTTGTCTCAATTCTTTGGCTGATTGCGGGTTACTCGCTGGCGTTCTCCGAGGGCAATATGTTTATCGGTGGGCTCTCTAACTTCATGATGGGGGGCATTCAGGAGGGGACCATGAACGGGGATATTCCGGACAGTGTCTTCGCCATGTTCCAGCTCACGTTCGGTATCATCACCGTGGCATTGATAGTGGGGGGATTCGCAGAACGGTTACGGTTTTCCGCCATGCTGCTGTTTTCGGGCCTCTGGTTGTTTGCAGTCTATGTACCGGTGACCCACTGGGTCTGGGGTGGTGGCTGGCTGGGCGAAATGGGGCTGCTGGATTTTGCAGGTGGTACCGTTGTGCACATTACAGCAGGTGTGGCTGCCCTGACTGCCGCCATGGTGATGGGCTCGCGCCGGGGGTTCCCCGATACACCCATGACACCACACAACATGACCATGACGATCACGGGTGCCGGCATGCTCTGGGTAGGTTGGTTCGGATTTAATGCAGGCAGTGCGCTGGCCGCGAATGGTGATGCGGGTATGGCAATGCTGGTGACTCATATCTCTGCTGCTGCTGGGGCCTTCACCTGGATGTGCATTGAGTGGTTTCGTTTCGGAAAGCCCTCAGCCCTGGGTGCTGTGACCGGTATGGTAGCGGGCTTGGGCACCATCACACCTGCGTCCGGTTTTGTCGGTCCGGCAGGGGCATTGATTATTGGTATCAGCGCCGGTGTGGTCTGCTTCTCAGCGACCATGTGGCTGAAGCGAGTGATGAAGATCGATGATTCGCTGGACGTATTCCCGGTCCACGGTGTCGGTGGTGCATTGGGAACGATCCTCGCTGGTATTTTTGCCAGCAATAGCCTTGGTATTTTCAGTGGGCAGGGCGATGGTGCTGCGATTGGCGATCAGTTGTTAATTCAGCTGACAGGGGTCGTTTCTGTTGCTGTCTATACGGCAGTCATTTCGTTCATCCTGCTCAAGATCGTGGATGCGATTCTGGGGCTGAGGGTTTCTGAGGATGAAGAGACTGAGGGCCTGGATCTCAACCAGCACAACGAGCGTGGCTACGATTTGTAGGATGCTTTATGGCGGGGGCAACACCCCCGCCACTCCTTCTCCAAGCACGGATTTTGTCAGCGAACAGGCCTGGTGATGGCGTTCGCTGGTAGCGAGCGCTCGAGTTCTTACCGGTTTGCCGCTCTAAGCACCAGGCATTTACACAGATCAGGAAAGTCGAGTCCGTAGCCTTTCGCACCATCCGGATAGAGACTGGTGGGTGTCATGCCTGGCAGTGTGTTGACCTCGAGCAGGTAGATATCCTTGTCTGTAACGACGAAATCAGCGCGGGACAGGTCTCTGCAGCCCAATGACTGGTGGGCTGCAACCGCGATGCGTTGTAACTCTTCTGTCATCTGCTGTGGCAGATCAGCGGGCATAATGTGTTCTGACCAGCCCTCTGTATAGCGATGCTCGAAGTCATACCAACTGCCTTCTGGCGTGGTGATTTCAATCACCGGGAAGGGTTGTGTTCCGTCGACAGTGTCTATGACGCCCACGGTAATCTCCCTGCCCCTGATTCTTTCTTCAACCAGCAGTCGGTGGTCGTATTCGAAAGCGGCTACCAGTGCATCATGCAGCTTATTAACATTGTCTATCAGGGTTACGCCGATGGCACTGCCTTGGCTTGCGGGCTTCACGACGACTGATTCGCCCAGTTGTCCGGTGATCCTGGCAACGCTGTCGGCAATAGCTACCTCCCGGCGGATAACGCATTGATCTGCGACGGGCAGATCGGCTTCTCGAAAGACCTGCTTGGCCGCTATCTTATCCATTGCCAGTGCACTGCTGTGGACATCGCTGCCGACGTAGGGGTAACCCAGTATCTCCAGAAAGCCCTGCAGTGTGCCATCTTCTCCAGGTGGCCCGTGCAGGATGGGGAATACGACATCTGGACTGAAAGTCGACAGCGTACTTGCGATATTGACATCCAGTTCGATGCTGTTGACCAGGCTGAAATTTTCCTTGAGAGCCGCGATGACGCCTCGTGCACTGCTGCGGGAAACCTCGGCTTCAGCGGAGTCTCCGCCGTTAATGACAGCTATCTTGAGATCTTTCAAGGCCAGCCGGCTCCAGCATGTTTGACGTCGATAATCTCGACAGCGGCAGACTTTTCCCTGGCGCAGGTTTCGGGATCAGAGGTTCCGGAAGTGAGGATATGTAGCGTCTTGCCGTTCGGTCCCCCCAGCATACAGGCGAAAGCGCCATTCTCCACAGCGACCCGGTCAGTTACCGCGCCGCCTTCCTCGACTCGCAGTGCCTCATTGGATGACGGCGAGGCCACCCAGATGCCGCCAGCCGTATCCAGGCAGATGCCGTCGGGTACTGCGCCGTCCAGCTTTGCCCAGAGTCTCCTGTTGGTCAGGCTGCCGTCAGGCTGGATGTCAAAAGCGGTCAGCCGTGCTGCCATGGATTCGCCAACAATCAGGGTCCGCCCGTCCGGTGTGATGACAGTGCCGTTCGGAAAGGCCAGCTCGTCAGCAACAATCCTTGCCTGTCCATCTGGATCGACCAGGATCAGTTCCGCCTTTTTGAAGCCGTCACCGGAATGCAGGTTGAAACCGAAGTTGCCGACGTAGGAGCGTCCGAGGGCATCTGTCACCATGTCATTGCAGTGATAGCTGGCTAGATGAGACAGATCAGCCATGTCGTTAAGGACCGATCCGTCGTAAACGAGAAGCTTGCGTGCAGTCATCGAGACGATCAGTAATCTGCCATCCGGCAGCCAGCCGAGCCCGGATGGCTGATCATCGTCGAGTTGGACGACGGTCTCCAGAGTCCCGTTGGTATCGACGGTGTAGACCGTCCCGGCGTGCATGTCGGAAAAGTATAGTTTGTCGTTGTGCCATCTCGGTCCCTCTCCGAAGCAGAGGCCATCGACGAGTACTTTGGTATGTGCCATAGGGATTTCAAAACTGCTTTAGGGTGAGTTTACAGCGGTTTCCCGTACAAATCAGGGCAGGGTTGTGATCTATTCTGGCGAAACGGGTAGCTGAGACCATGCTTATAGTAAACTATAGGTTCAGGGATCTAATCGGAACAGTGAGATGAGTTACATGAGAATCGGCGTGCTGGCGGCTGAAACCGATACCAGCGTAGAAACTCTTCGATATTATGAAGCAGAGGGTTTGATTCCGGAGCCTCGGCGCAGTGAATCGGGCTATCGGCTCTACTCCGCGCAGGATGTTCGACGTGTCAGCTTTATCCGGCGCGCGCGGGGTATGGGTTTTTCTCTGAAGGAAACTGCAGAACTCCTGTCACTGCAGGTAGAGAAAGAAGCAGCAACCTGCGGTGAAGTGAAAACGCTCGCTGAGAAGAAACTTAGCGTGATTGAAGACAAGATTGCGGAACTCAACAAAATGAAAGCTGCGTTGCGGCAGGTAACTGAGGCCTGTGCCGGTGGTGAGGCCTCTGCCGTTCATTGCACGATCCTCGGCGCGCTGGAAAGTTAGTTAGGAAAAAGTCAGTCGTAGAGTTTTGCTTTGAGGGTGTCCAGTTAAGCCTGCCAGTTCGACTGCAGTGCTGGCTATTGAAATGTCGGTTTTCTAAGCTTATCCGCCACCAGTCATGGTTCAAGCTTCATGATCCGTTCCGGGATCTCTTCTCCGCTGCCAACGAATTTCAGCTCAGCATCAATATCGGATTTCGTCGGACGTTCTACAGGGACCATCTGGTGCAAGGTACAAGGTATAAAGTATCAGGATCAGGGGTGAAGGAATGCTCTCAGTTCACCGAGACTGAAGGGCCAGCCGACTTCTTCACTGTCTTCGCGGGCAATAACCGGTACACGAATCCCGTAGTGCTCCATCAGCTCATCCGAATCGGCGACTTCGATTTCTTCAACATCGATGGACAACCCCTCTTCCTGTAGGCAATGAACCAGCGCCAGGGCTTCTTCGCAGAGATGGCAGCCCAGGGTCGTGTAGAACCTGATATTCATGCGACCGGCTCGGGCAAGTCGAAAAATCCTCGCGCGTTGCGGGAGGTCAGGGTCGCGATTTCTGCTGTCGAGACACCTCGACAGGCCGCGACTTTTTCAGCGACAACCGGCAGGTACATGGGCTCATTTCGGCGAGACTTGGGCTTGGGTCGGATGTTTCTGGGCATCAGGTAAGGGGCGTCGGTTTCAATCATCAGTCGGTCAGCGGGAATGTCCCGCACCAGGTCCAGAAGGTGTTGACCACGGCGCTCATCACAGATCCAACCGGTAATTCCTATGTAGCAGTCCAGGTCCAGATAACTGTAGAGTGCAGCTTTCTCCCCGGTAAAACAGTGGACCACCTGCCGGGTGATGTCATCCCGCTGAGACTTGAGCAGTTCACCGAAACTGGGATAAGAGTCGCGTTCGTGCAGAAACATCGGCAGACCGGTCCGGCTGGCAAGTTCTATATGCTGCTCAAATGATGTGATCTGGGTTTCCCGGGGGGAAAAGTCGCGGAAGTAGTCGAGGCCGGTTTCACCGATGGCGACGACCTTCTTTTGCCGGGTGAGTTCTTCAAGTTCTGATAGAGCCTCTGTTGTTGTCTCTTCAGCATGGTGAGGGTGTATGCCCGCTGTGGCATACAAGTGCTCATGTTGTTGCGCGATCGCTGCAGCCTGTTGGCTCCCGCTTCTTGATGCTCCGGTTATCACCATCTGCATGACGTCAGCATCTCGGGCACGCATCAGCACATCGTCGAAGTCATGCTCAAATGAATCATGGGTCAGGTTGG
>CAXPUI010000215.1:0-4586 GCA_964220205.1 Candidatus Allofontibacter communis
ACCGGCCTGGGAACCCATCGCGTCGAGACAGATAACCGATTCAGCGGATTCGAGGACGGCTGTCTGCTAGCAGCTCACACAGATTATTGCGATCAGCCATGGATGGCTGAATCAGACCAGGCCGTGGTCTGCAAAATGGGTCGAATTGACCTTGATCGTGTTACCGCCGGGTTCCGTGATATGGAACCAATCGTGCATCTCCCCTTTTTCCAGCCCAGTCAGGGAGTATCCCATCTTGGTGAACTCCGCGTAGGTAGTATCAATGTCTTCGACCATGAAATCGAAATCAGCTTCGTTACCGGCCAGCACCGGTTCCTCGGACAGAATCAGGTGTGTCCCTCCTCGCAGCTCAAAAATAGCAATACTGTCGCTCTCAAAAATAAATCGCAGTCCAATATCCCTGAAAAATTTACCAGAAGCGCTGAGGTCATTGGTGGACAGGCTGGCATGACCCAGCCAGATATCGGGTCGATTGGTCATGTAAATTCCCTTAGGCAGAGGAAAACTCTATAAGCCTTATCATAGCAGGCCAGCATCCGTGCGAGGGGTTCGGACACTGGACAGGCCAATCTCTGATTGTCCTGCCAACGAAAAGATGATTTAGTGGGGGCTACCCATCAAACGCTTTATGCTATGAGTGACTCTGCAGTCGTTGGAGCTCAAGACGGGGGTACTAGCGCTTTCGCAGGGCGAGTACCGCTTGGACTCAAGCTCAACTACTCAGTTGGTTCGGCTGCTGAGACGATTATCAGCGTCGCCTTCAATTCCTTTAACTTTTTCTTCTATACCAACATCCTCGGCGTGTCCGGCACCCTGGCGGGCCTCGCAATTACGATCGCTCTCATCTTTGATGCCATTACCGACCCCCTGGTCGGGGCCTGGTCAGACAGGTGGCGATCGAAGCTGGGTCGCCGGCATCCGTTCATGTTCACCGCGCCCCTGCCCGTCATGACAGCACTGTTTTTCATCTATTCACCACCGGAGATCGGAGAGATAGGGCTTTTCTTCTGGTTGACCGGCCTGACTGTCTTCATGCGTAGCTCCATGACCCTTTACCACGTACCCCATCTTGCCATGGGTGCTGAACTCTCTGCTGACTTTACCGAACGGAGCAGAATCATGAGCATCAACACGCTGGCGGGAACCATCGGCAGCGTGCTGACTATCCTGATTGCCTATTCCTATTTCTTCGCACGAACTCCTGAGTTCGAGAATGGTCTGCTGAACCCCGCAGGCTACCCTACCTTCGCGATTTTTGCCGCGCTGATCGGTGGTGCCATCATGCTGTATTCGACGGTCGCTACCATGTCCGTCATTCCCCGCCTGTCGACGAATCCTCCTGACCAGGAATCATTCACGCTGAGCAACTTTGTCCAGGACTGCATGGACGCCTTCAGAAACCATAACTATCGCTATCTGCTGATCGGGTATCTCCTGCTCAGCGCAACCCTGGGCATGCGTGACACGATTGGACTGCACGTGAACACTTACTTCTGGGAACTGGTACCTGAGCAAATTCGACTGATCATCCTGTTTGCGGCGATTGCACCCGTGCTGGCTTTTATCGCGACCCCGTTACTGCATGATCGTTTCGAAAAAAAACCAGTCATTCTCGGCTGCCTGATCCTGGCACTGATCTCCACGACTGCCCCGGTGCTGCTGAGATTCGCCGGCCTGTTTCCAGACAACCACTCAGCAATGCTGCTACCCTGCCTGACTCTGTTTGTACTCGCCACGACTACGTTCGGCGCAATACTGCTGATCAGCGTCATGTCAGTTCTTGCGGATATCGCTGATGAACACGAGTTGAATACGGGCAGGCGCCAGGAAGGCATGTTCTACGCCGCCCGGTCGTTTTTCGCCAAGGCATCATCCGGTTTCGGTCATCTGCTTGCTGGTATCGGCATTGATGCTATTAACTTCCCGGTAGGGGCGGAGCCCGGTACGGTTGCCGATACAACTCTCTTCCAGCTTGGCATGCTGGAAGGTCCTATTTCAGTCATACCGGGCGTCATCGCGATCTTCTTCTATCTTCAATACAACCTTTCCCGTGCACGCCACGCGGAAATACAGGCTGAACTCTCGGAACGTCGCAGGAAAAAAGAGTCAGGGGACCGGGAGCACAGCTAACGGCTGGACCGTCACCCGAGTCCGGACCCCATCATGAATCGTCACGCATGCGGATCTCGCAAAGCTTTTTACAAAGGTCTTTCTCACTGTCTTTCATAAGGCCTGTCATAAAGCCTTTCGTAGTGCCTTTCGTAATGCCTTTCATACTAGTAAAGGCGCTATCCGGATACATGGGCCGCATGGGCCGTTTCAAAACAAAATAAATCCCATCCCGGTCGCCATCTTGTAAAGCCAACCCAGCGCATCCAGTTTGAAACTACCCTGTTGGGAGATCAGTGCCAGTTCGCCGATACCTTCCTGACCAATCAGCTGGCCCTGGATAATGACGGCGTGAATATTCTGTGTGTGGCGAATGTCATCGAGCGGATTGTCGGTCAACATCAGCATATCGGCTCGCTTGCCCGCATCAATCGATCCCATTTCCCGTTCCATCGAAAAAAACACTGCGGGTGCCAGGGTCGCAGCACCAATAGCATCTAGCGGACTGAGACCGGCGGCAACCAACGCTTCCAGTTCCAGGTGCAGGCTATGGCCTGGCACAGAGGGCGGAATAGGAATGTCGGTGCCCGCACCAAAAGTGATGCCAGCCTGATACATCCGCTTGACCAGTTCTTTTTGAGCTTCGGCAAAGTCCACTCGATAACCCGCCGGAGACCTGCCTGGGGCAGTACCAATGTCATGCCAGACCGACCTGGCAGGTTCAGGCAATCGACCGACGGCCTCCAACCAGTCTTGTCGCTCACCAAGCGTCCCACCAAACCGAGTACCCAGGGACAACGTTGGCACCTGAATGGTACCCAGCAATGCCTGAATGGTCCTGTCACATTGTTCCTGGTCGAGGTTAAGCATTGCCTTGACCCTCTGGTCGCGATGGATCTCTGCACGAAGGTCTCCTCCCAGCAGTTCCTTCTCGTTCTTGAGCATCTTCCGGCGAACCTGCAGTTGTTCTGCTGCATCAGTGGTACAGTCAATAAGTACGTTGCGAAGATGTTCCATGGAATCCAGTCGACCACCAACTTCACTGGTCCGGGTGGAGAGAGGGACATGGGCAGCTATGGGAAGGTCATGTTTCTCGGCTGCATCAACCAGCGCGTGGAAAACCTCAGGATCAACCATTTCATAAATCTTGATGAAACTCGCGCCCGACTGCTTCAGTTTCGCAACCGTGCTGTCAGCATGTTCAGGGATCGTGTTTGCCGTGCCAGTACTTGGCCGAAACAAACCACTGCCATCATAGACGATGAACTTCCCATCCAGCAGGGGTCCCGAGAAGTAAACGCGCTGGACAGGTATGTCGCCTGCTTGACTGGCCTCCAGCAACGGCAGAAGCTTCTCGAGCATTGCGCCCGTGTCCCGCACCGACGTCACCCCATAGGACAGCATCAGAGGGAGCATGCTATCGCCAAACAGATCCACCGCGGTTAAGTGCACATGCATATCCCACAGCCCAGGGATCACATACTTCCCCGTCCCGTCGATGCGTTGTTCGACCGCTTCGTTCCCAGAGATACCAACGGAGAGAATTTCATCTCCCTGAAAAACGATGGTTTGATTTTCGCGCAGCCCATTGATGGCATCGATAACGGTCACATTGTCGATCGCGGTCTTGACCGCCTCTGCTTTGTGGAAACCATGAGCAGTCGCTGAAAGTGACGGCATCATGGCCAGGAACACCATGATTTTAATAAACCTTATTGACGACATGCTGTTAAGCCTTTTTCTTAGATTGATATCGCTGAGATACGTTCAAGCCAGCAGATTGAACAGCAGCGACAGTCCTTGTGCTGGGCTTTATACGTATTCAGAATACGTATTCATGACACACATCGGGGACACGCATCCGGGACCCGCATCCAGGGATTGTTCCGGACCCGCATTACCTCTCCGCCTGCAGGCAGGCCATACAGGCTATCAGGTCCGGGTCGACGCCGCTCGATAGGCCGTTGTTTTATTCCCGGATGACAGCCCTTTCAATATTATCCTGCACCAGCCCACTCGTTGGCGTCTCAATCCGCAGAGTGCAACCCGGCGAACAAACTACACTGTCCGAATTCCAGGCAAGGGGACAATCCCCTTAACTTCTTACTGCTGCCGTAATAAGCCGGGTAAACGATACCCCTGACTGAATCAGAAGATAGTAAACACCGAACAGATAGATACCAAGGTCAGGCTCAAGAATACTCATGAGGGATAGCAGTTGGACAAAAGTTGCCAAAACCCCCAGGCAAACGACCGCCAGAGCTACACGACCACTTAAAAGACCTTGAGCAACCTGCACGATGAAAACACGTATCATCACCGCAAGGAACACGATCAAATAAATGGTCAACAGCAGAATACACAGCCACCAGTCGACTGACTCAGCGTTGTAGACCATCAGATAAGGTAACAGGGCCACAAGCGTCGCAGAGAGACTGCTGTAGATCATGAGTTGAAAACGGGTGAGATTTCCCCGC
>CAXPUI010000216.1:0-2960 GCA_964220205.1 Candidatus Allofontibacter communis
GTTGAAATCGTTCATCCCGGGCGAGTTCAGGCTTGCCTATTGTCTCCGCCAGACAATTGAGATTCTTTCCGGAAACGATGCACACCATAACGAATCCGTCTTTGCACAGAATCGGTCGAAACCCTCCTGCCGGCGGGGGATTTTCCATCTGGGCAAACTGGACCTGTGACGGAATGAGCATCATCATCGACTCGAGCATGGTGACGTCAATGTAATCTCCGCGCCCATGACGCTCGCGGCCGAGGAGCGCCGTCAGTATGGCACCGTGGGCATAAGATCCCGTCAACATGTCAGCAACCATGATACTCCAGACCGGCGGCGGGGCATCCGGCTCGATCTGGTCCTGCTGGTGTACATGATCAAATCCGCTGGCCGCGTGCGCAATTGGCGCATACGCGGCACGATGAACCTGCGGCCCGGACTGTCCAAAACCTGAAATCGAGCAGTAAACCAACTCCGGGAATTCATCTCGCAACGCGTCGTAATCCAGGCCGAATTTGGCCATGATGCCAGGACGATAGTTTTCCACCATCACATCAGCCCCCGCGATCAGTTCACGAGCCAGTTCCTGCCCCTGACTCTGAGCCAGATCCAGTGCCACGCAGCGTTTACCCGCATTGAAATGGGCGAAAAGACGACTGCGCCCGAGCGGGCCACGAATAACATCTCCGCCTACAGGCGGCTCAATCTTGATAACATCAGCACCACAGTCAGACATCAGCCGAGTGCAGATGGGGCCGGCAAACACGGCAGAGAAATCAACAATTTTCAATCCGCTGAGTGGTTTTTCTGACATCTGCTCCAATCCTTTCTTTCAACAATGCCTGCACGAGAAGCTAACCTACACCCTTTGAGGAGCTTTCGCACATCGGTGCGGTCTCGATGCGACCGGAATCACGCGGAAACGACACCCAAGAACGAGCCGAAGCACCCCCTTCCTTGAGCTCTCTGCAGAACCAATGCCGCTATCGGCGCCCAGGCGGCCTGAGAGCTGCCTGCATCATGCATCCACACGCGCCCAATAGTCTGACATATCTATCACCTGGCCAGTCACCTCGGCTTCATCGATACCGAAACAGGTCACGGCAGCATCCAAGCCTTCATCCATGCTTGCGGGTATCGGCGCACCACGCAACATGGTGGCGATTACCTCTTGTACGAGGACTCGATCCCCACCACCATGCAGCCCCTGACCCCAGGTTGAGTGATCGCTGATCGGTTTACCAAACCCGATCTCCTTTACCTCTATCCGACCCTGGTGGACATCTGCTCGCAAGGTACCAAGGGTACCGCAAATATACATGCGCCTTTCAGGCATCGCAGCGTTACTGTTGAGATGCATCGAAGCACGGACCCCATTGGCATACTCAATTATCGCGACCTGATTATCGAGAATGTCCTTGTCCGCCTTAAACGGATTCAGTGTTCCACCGTCGCGCCAAGTCATGTATCCCTGCCGACCGCTGCGTGTCCTGCCGACCCTCTCCAGCGCGTCCTCGTACTCGGGCCTGAAAAAGTTCAAACCACCAAATGAGGCGACTCTGCTGGCACGACTCCCCACAATCCAGTTGACCAGATCGATATCATGGCAGCACTTCTCCAGCAGGTGACTGCCTGCATTAGCCCCGAGTCGACGCCAGTCTCCCATGATGAAACCACCATGATTGAAATCGAGAGTCTCATTGAACTCGAGGCTGATGATCTCGCCGATTTCACCACTCGCAACAATCTCCTTAATGCGCCGGTAATGAGGCGAAAAGCGAAGCGTAAAACCAATAACGAATTGTTTACCGGAACGAGCCCAGGCCTCCCGCATGGCAAGACAATCCTCAAGGTTCGTGGCCAACGGCTTCTGGCAGAATACATTTTTGCCTGAATTCAACGCTGCGATGACCTGCTCTGCATGAAAGCAGTTCCATGAGGAAATCAACACCCAGTCCAGTTCGTCCCGAGACACCAGTGCAGCCAGGTTCTCTTCATCTTGAAACACATCACCAAACAGCCTGCGGGACTCACGTATCGCCTCTGGATCAGGGTCAAAGATCGAACTTATCTGCAGTTGGTCATCAACCTCAATCATCTGCTTCGCGACAGCCCGACCCATCGCACCTGCACCAATTAGTCCGATCTGCATCATCTTCGCTCCACTGTGCGAAAAACTTGAACCGTCATCATTTTGCATGCGTCCCCCTGCCAGGGCAAAAAGAGAGTAAAGCATCGCTGAGGACAAGAAGAGGTCCCGGGGCCTATGCTGAGGAACTGCGGTATGATGACCTCAGAACTTACGTGAAAACATGATCGCTGAGGAGTACTCGAACGTGATTGAAGTAAAAGAAACTGGCCTGGACTTCTCTCCAATGCACGCTGCCGTGCAGGCTTATATCGACCAGGGCGTCATACCCTTCGCCAATTCAGTTGTCATGCAAGGCACTGAAGTCGTCGACCTGCATTTCTACGGAGACTCCGCCCTGGAGTCTGGCAGGCCTCTCGCAGCCGATTCGATCTTTCGAATGCATTCCAGCACCAAGATTGCCTGCTCAATTGCCCTCATGCAGATGTGGGAAAAAGGTCAATTCAAGCTCAGCGATGCACTCTCAGATTACATCCCCGCCTTCGCTGATATGCAGGTTCTGCAAAGCGGGGCCACGAGCATCGACGCAACAGACCCAGCTGAGGACGATATCCGGCTCAGCCAGATACTGTCGCACACTTCGGGCCTATCTTACGGTTTCATCGAACCGGAGGGGACAATCGATAGTGCCTATAACCAGGCGGGGATCAATCCCTTCCTGCCAGATTCAACAATGACCCTCGAATCTCTCTGCGACATGCTCGGGCAGTTGCCACTCGCCTATCAGCCCGGAACCTTCTGGCGATACAGTTTCGCCACGGATGTCTGCGCCAGACTTGTCGAAGTTCTCTCTGGGCAGCGCTTTGACGACTATCTCAAGGCGAATATT
>CAXPUI010000217.1:0-3820 GCA_964220205.1 Candidatus Allofontibacter communis
ACATCGTCGAATCTCACCTGGTAACCGACCTCGTGTCCTACCCTGACATCAAGCTCTTCCGCAATGCGATGTGCAATGGTACGTGCCGCAACCCGCCGTGGTTGTGTATGACCTATCGTCCCGAATATACCTAATCCGGCATCCAGGCATATCTTGGGCAATTGCGTGGTTTTTCCTGAACCCGTCTCGCCCGCAATGATGACCACCTGATGATCCAGCAGCGTCTTCAATATCTTCTGGACATTAGTCGATACAGGCAGAGATTCTGGATAACTGATATTGGGTTTGCTGGCCTGCCGCGCGGACACCAGCTTTTCTGATCTCTCAATCGCCCTCGCTAATCTGCGCCGTTCCTTCTTTTTCTTCAGGTCCCGCCGCAACAGAAAACGATCTGCAATCATGCAAGCATCAATTCGCGCTTCAAGTGCCTTGTAGGATGGAGTATTCATTGGCAGATCGAATCCAGAACGGCCCATTATACCGCTTATCTGGGACGTCGAAGATTACCAGTTTTAGCACAATGGCAGGACGGCACCCGTCGTCAAGCAAGGAAGGCCTCCTATGGATCTACAGGAGGAGTTGCAGGACTATAGTGAAGACGGAGTTACTTGGAGAGGTGGTTCATACCTTCTTCGATGCCCGCGATGGTCAGCGGATACATCTTATCCTCTACCAGCTTCTGGATCAGGGAGACAGACGTTGAGTACTCCCAGGTATCCTGCGGAGTCGGGTTAATCCAGATGACTTTTTCAAAAGTATCCAGAAGCCGCTGCATCCATATCGCACCCGCTTCTTCGTTCCAGTGCTCAACGCTCCCGCCCGCATGAGTAATCTCATAAGGTGCCATAGTCGCGTCACCGACAAATATCACCTTGTAATCATGAGTGTATTTGTGAAGGATATCGAAGGTATCTATGCGCTCATTCATGCGCCGGTTGTGCTCCTTCCAGACACCGTCATAGATAAAGTTGTGATAGTAGTAGACTTCAAGGTGCTTGAATTCACTTCTGGCGGCAGAAAACAGTTCTTCACACACCTTAACGTGAGCATCCATGGATCCACCGTTATCGAGCATCAGTAACACCTTCACAGTGTTACGTCGTTCCGGTCTCATGATAATGTCGAGCAATCCACCATTCTTCGCGGTCTTGCTGATCGTATTATCGATATCGAATTCATCTTCAGCGCCCTGTCGCGCCAGCTTGCGAAGCCGTCGCAGGGATATTTTCAGGCCGCGGGTACCCAGTTCGACGTTGTCGTCATAGGCTTTGTAATCGCGCTTGTCCCACTGGCGCTTACCCCGTCGCTTTTTGCCTTTGCGGTCGTTGCCTTCTTCACCTCGACCGTTTTCGCCCTTGCCTTCCTTATCTTTTTCTTTACCCTCTCCGCGCGCGGCCTCCTCCACTTCCCGCTTGAACGCTTCAATAAGCTTTTCCAGACCACCCAGGGACTGAATTTTCTCAAGTTCCTCCGGCGTCAGGCTTTTCTCGAATTCACGACGCAGATACTCATCTGGAATCAGCGATGCCAATAGACTCGACAGGTCCTCGAGGCCTTTAAAGTACGTACTGAAAGCTCTATCGAATTTGTCATAGTGACGCTCATCCTTGACCAGCGCCATCCGTGACATGTAATAGAACTCATCGATATCGGCATACACCAGCCGGGCCTTCAAAATCTCCAGCAGATGCAACAATTCAGTAATTGAAACCGGTATACGCGCTTTCTTAAGGGCAAAAAAGAAGTTGATCAACATGAGTGATTAACTGCCTCCACTGGATCCTTGTCGTCGATTCATGAATGCCAGTCTTTCTAGCAACTGTACGTCCTGCTCGTTCTTGACCAAGGCACCATACAGCGGAGGAATCGCCTTGGAGGTATCACGATTGGTCAGGATTTCATCAGGAATATCGTCTGCCATCAACAGCTTCAGCCAATCAATCAGCTCGGAAGTCGAGGGCTTTTTCTTCAGTCCCGGTACCTTGCGCACATCGAAGAAAATTTCCATCGCTTCCTTGACCAGGTCCTGCTTGATACCGGGGTGATGGACCTCAACGATGTCTGCCATTGTGTCACGATCGGGAAACTGAATGTAATGGAAGAAACAACGCCTCAAGAACGCATCGGGAAGCTCTTTCTCGTTGTTACTCGTTATAACGACTACCGGGCGCTGCTTGGCTTTCACAGTTTCACCGGTCTCGTATACATGGAATTCCATTCGATCAAGTTCCAGCAGAAGGTCATTCGGGAATTCGATGTCGGCTTTATCGATTTCATCAATAAGGAGCACCACTTTCTCTTCGGCCGTGAACGCCTCCCAGAGCTTACCTTTCTCGATGTAGTTGTTGATGTCATGAACACGATCATCGCCTAGCTGAGAGTCTCTCAGACGAGATACGGCATCATACTCATAGAGTCCCTGCTGAGCCTTGGTTGTCGACTTGATATGCCAGGGTATGAGCTGCATACCAAGCGAACTGGCAATTTCTTCTGCCAGCATGGTTTTACCAGTGCCAGGCTCTCCCTTAATTAGGAGTGGTCTTTCAAGATCCACCGCTGCGTTAACCGCCATTTGCAGTTCTTCTGTCGCGATGTAGGTCGATGTGCTGGAAAATTTCATTGAAACGAATCCACAAACGTAAAAGTTCGGCAATATAACGGTTGGCCAGCAAATATACCAGCCAATTCCAACCGCCTATATACCTTCCTCAATTGTTTTGATTCCTCCGGATTACGCGCTTGCCGATCAGGAACGTCAGCATTGCTGCCATCGCGCAGAGAATAGCAACAGAGCCTGCCAGTCCGTTATCCGTACCACCGACCAAAAGGTCCATGACAGCTACCATTGCCGCTGGCGCAACATATTCGCGGGCCTCGCTGACATACCAGGGAGTATAGATCAGCACCAGAACCACACCTCGTATCAGGTCCCGCCAACCTGTGTGCCTCATACGGTCAGTCAAACGCCAGCAGGCCAGGGAAAAAACACTCCCGCTCACCAGGTAAATCGTCCAGGCCACGTGATACTGATACTGACTGATAAAGTCATCCATCGACATCCCCCGATTGACCGACCCATTGAATCACCTGGTCTTCAAACGCGTCCGGGTGTACATACTCTTCCGAAAGACATCTGCCCCTGACAGACATTCCTGCCGTATGAACCGTCTCACGACTGCCGGAAACGAGATGGTGCCAGGCAGGCAGGTCCTGGCCATTGGCCACCAGCCTGTAGGCACAAGTGTCTGGCAGCCATCCGTAATCCCTGGCGCCGACCGGCGTGAGTTGAACACAGTCAGGCACCAGCACAGAGCGGTCAGGATATTGGGTACAGCGACAGTCTTCCTGCTCCAGGTAGCGACAAACAACCCCCGTGTAGTGGACCTGCTCCGTCTCTTCATCTTCGAGCTTGATCAGGCAGCACCGCGCACAACCATCGCACAAGGACTCCCATTCACCAGAGGACATCTCCTCCAGTGACTTCTCCTGCCAGAGGGTTTCAGACAAACTTCTTATCCGCGGGAGGCAGCTGCAGGTGATAACCGTGAAGCTGCAAATTTTCCATGACGAGAGCCGCATTCTCCCTGGCAAGCTCACGATCTGCAGACAACGTGAAGCTGATTGTTTTTTCAGGCTCGCCAAATTGCGTCAATAGATCTTGCGGCACTCGATCCATACCCTCGGACGAGGGACCAAAAAGATAGAGATATTCCTGCTTCGGGCTTCGATAAACATCGCACTCGAGTTCTTTCATTCTGCAAGTGCCTCGAGAAGCTCTGCCCCAATCACTGACGACCTCCAGCCATGAAGGGCCGCAGGC
>CAXPUI010000218.1:0-2611 GCA_964220205.1 Candidatus Allofontibacter communis
GATGAAAAACATCACCGTATTGTTAGGATTCTATCTTTTTAGGAGGATTCTTTTGTCCCACCTGTACCTGGCGATATTGCTTGGCATGACCGTGGCACTCGGGCCCCTGGCACTTGATGCCTACTTGCCTGCGTTTCCGGACATCGCCGATGGTTTAGGCATTGACCACGGGCATGTGGGGCTGACCCTCAGCGCCTATGTCACCACGCTGGGTCTGGCCCAACTGGTTGGCGGCCCCCTGTCTGACCGATACGGTCGCAAGCCAATCCTTTTCGGAGGACTGCTGATCTTCATGGCCGGAGCCGTGATGGTGTCTATGGCCGACAGTCTGTCCGACATGGTGTTCTGGCGGATAGCCCAGGGTATTGGTGGCGCCTTCTGTGCGGTATCGGTTCCTGCCATTGTTCGCGACGAAGTCAGCGGGCGAGACGCCGCAAGGCTTTTTGGCCTGATTGGCCTGATCATGTTCATAGCCCCGGCAGCGGCTCCCTCGCTGGGGTCACTCATGCTGGCGCTTGGCGAGTGGCAGTGGATCTTTCTCATGCTGGCCGGCTACGCGGCGTTTCTCGTGGTGGTTCTGCAGGTGGCGCTTTTCCCGAAGCTGAAACCAAGAGCCCCCATCAAGGCACCGGTTCGATCCCTGGTGACCAACTATCTGCTCGTGCTCCGGCACACAACCACCATGCGGTTCATCGGGATACAGGTCCTCTGTTTCAGCACCATGTTGTTATTTATTACCCATTCCTCGTTCATCTACCAGGAGTGGTACGGTCTCTCCAACAGCACCTTCGCCATCCTGTTCGCCGCCAACATTGGCTTCATGGCTGGCCTCAATTTGCTCAACCGCCCCCTGCTGAGACGATTTTCCTCAGTCCAGTTGGTGCGCGCGCAGGTCATCGCCCAATGGCTGGCCCTTGTCGCTCTGGTTGCCAGCGTCCAACTCCAGGGACCGCTCTGGTTGGTCGCAGGTTGCATCATTGTTGCCATTGGTTGCCAGGGCGGCATCGTGCCCAACAACATGGCCAACGCCATGGAATTCTTTCCGAACCTCAGCGGCACCGCCGCGGCATTGCTGGGCGCCTCGCAATTTACGATTGCCGGCGCCATCAGCACCCTGTCCTCAATCACGGGGGATCAGACATTGCCCAGCATCGCATTTGCTATGCTTGCCTGTTCAACGGGTGCTATTCTTTTGGCACTGGGCGCACCAAGGGCGGTGGCTTTGGCGAAAGAATCCGGCGTGTAACACTTTCAGCACAAGGATCGTCTAAACAGTTTTCGGGGAGGAATGAACCATCTCCTCCACACAAGACGTATTGCTGTAAGCGAACACAATAAAGGACGTGGCCAGAAATGACAATGCCAATACCGGAAGCAGAATCTCCTACCAGAACACTTGAATCACACGCAGGTCTACTGAGAACACCGAATCTCACAGCCGGGGACGCTGAGGACAAGCGAGACGAAATCGCTTCCTATTTCACGAATACCTTTGACACCTATACCCGCCTGTTCGATTGCCTGGCCGATGATGCCGGATATTTCCAGAAGTCGATCCCCCTCAGACACCCGTTGATTTTCTACCTGGGCCACACAGCCACTTTCTTTGTTAACAAACTGGTACTGGCAAAGCTGCTACCCGAGCGCATTGATCCACACATGGAGTCTATTTTTGCCGTGGGTGTCGATGAGATGAGCTGGGACGATCTGGACGAGGACCATTACGATTGGCCCACGGTTGACGAAGTACTGGCGTACCGGGCGAAAGTCCGTGCCACGGTTTTGGAGTTGATTGAAACACTGCAGCTCAGCCTGCCGATCAACTGGGAGAGCCCCTGGTGGCCCATCGTTATGGGGGTCGAGCACGAGCGGATACACCTGGAGACCTCATCCGTGCTGATCCGCCAGCACGATCTGGCACGGGTCCGCCCCCAGCCAGAATGGGCACCCATTCGCGAAACCGGTGAAGCGCCGGAAAATGAGCTGATTACCGTGCCCGCCGGCACAGTCTCCATCGGGAAATCCTACGATGACGCCTGCTACGGCTGGGACAACGAGTACGGCGAGCATGACGCCGAGGTAGATGAATTCAGGGCCAGCCAATATCTGGTCAGTAATCAGGAATTCCTTCAGTTTGTCGAGGCCGGCGGCTATCAAGAGGACCGGTTCTGGAGCGAGGAAGGCTGTGCCTGGCGGCAATTTGCCGAGGCCCGGCACCCAACCTTCTGGCGCTGGCAGAATGGTTGGCATCTCCGCCTGATGACAGAAGAAGTCGAGATGCCCTGGGACTGGCCCGTAGAAGTCAATTACCACGAGGCCAAAGCCTTTTGCGAGTGGAAAAGGGAACAAACCGGCCAGCCTATCCGCCTGCCAACGGAGGATGAGTGGTACCGACTTTGTGCGGAGGCTGGGATCGAGGAAGTGGGTCACGACCCTGCCAACGCAAATCTCCACCTGGATCACGGGGCATCATCGTGCCCGGTGACCCGGTTCAGGCACGGTAACTGGTTCGACGTTGTTGGCAACGTCTGGCAGTGGACAGAAACGCCCACCTATCCGTTCGATAACTTCAAAGTTCATCCGCTCTACGATGACTTCACGACACCGACGT
>CAXPUI010000219.1:0-3884 GCA_964220205.1 Candidatus Allofontibacter communis
GTAAGTGGGTATTGGCCTATCGAGTACCAGATGCCATTTACAATATTCCACCGGAATCGCCTGCTTATCCCACGACACAGGTAAGTGTAGCCTCAAGCACACCAACGACGGTGACCTACAGTTCAACACCGGCCTATGAGACCAGTATTTATATCTCCTATGGCGTCCCTGTTTATGGCACGGGCTGGTATTACGCGCCTTATCTCTACTGGTATCCGTGGTCCTACTCTTACGGTTACGGCAGCTTCTATAACCCGGTCACTGGTGCCTATGGAACAAGATCCGTTTGGTACGGCCCTTATGGTGGCTACAGTTATAACCAGGCCTACAATCCGACTACCGGTCGGCGCGGCTGGGTCGAAACCGCGTGGGATGGCGATGAGTGGGCAAGTTACGGCGAAACCTACAATCCGCGCACCGGGACGTACACGGCAACTGAGCGCTACTTCAACGACGATACCGACCGTTTCGAAATGGAACGCGACATTGCCCGCGGTGGTGAGTCCATGCACGTTGAGCGAGAGTTTGATGTGGATGACGGCTGGTCCACGACCGAGCGCAGCACCTCAAAAGGCGGCAGTTCCTACGTGGAACGGCATCGGCAGGAAGACGGTTCCTGGGAAGCGTCAGGGTCGTTTGAAACTGGTGATGGTCGCAGCGGCACGATTGAAGGTGAAGTCAGTGATGGTCAGCGTAAAACTGAAATCAAAGGCTCAGAAGGCGGCCAACTGGTCTCCGGCGGCGACGGTCAAAACCGCGGCTTTATCGGTAAAGACAGCGATGGCGATCTTTACGCTGGCAAGAACGGCGAGATTTACAAGAAAGACGGTGAACAGTGGCAGAAATATAACTCTGAGAACCGCAGCTGGCAGAACAGTCACGCGGAGTCCCGCGACCGAGTGAGGCAGCGCGACTATGCCAGAACTAAAAACCGCGATTACCAATCGCAGTTGTCGAGAGATGCCCGCGCTCGCAGCATGGGACAGCATCAGTTCCAAAGACGGTCAGGTGGTATGCGCCTCCGAGGTCGGCGTTAACGATTGAGCCAGCCGTGGTCACACAGAGCAGCCCGGTAACCAACCCTGTCGAGGTGAAACGTGAAATGCAGCAGCGGGGTTCCAGCGTCACTAGTGGCCTGCATGAATTGCACGAACGTGGCTGTCTGGCCTGCGGCTAATCAATGCCTGGTAACGCAGTTGCCACGCCTCTTATGTCTACTGTTGCTGCCTATGTCAGGATCAGCAGATGTGATCTATCTGAATAATGGCGACCGCATCACCGGTGAAATCGTCCGTGTGGTGAATGAAAAAATCACCATCGACCCGGAATATGGTGGTGAATACGAGGTCAAGTTTGAACACATCCTGAAGGTTGAATCTGATCGAACCATGGATATTGAATTGTTCGATGGTACCCGTGGCGCTTTTCAGTTTGGTGAAGGTGAAGAGCCTGGTCAGCTCAAGCTGATCTCCGGTGTTATGACGACCAATATTGAGCTTTCGGAACTGAAACAGGCCGTTGAATTTGAAGACTTTAACTGGGCGTCAAAGTTCGACTTGAGCTCAACTTTCTCAAAGGGAAATACAGATAGCCAGTTGATCAACTTTCAAGGTAATTCGCGATTCCTGCGCGGCAACCACCGCTATGTATCGGATCTCTCGATCGTGCGGGAAGAGCAGGATGGTGATTCCGTCAAGGAGCGAGATGAGTTTCGAGTCGGCTACAACTACATCTGGCAGAACGACTGGTACGCGGCTTTGGATGCGACACTAGAGCGTGATCCGATCTCACAGCTTGACCTGCGCACCGCAGTCAACCCGGCCATCGGCTATGACATCTGGGATGAGCCCAACAAGTATTTCAGCGTTCAGTTGGGTGCAGGCTATGCATCTGAAAAATCCGACTTTGGTGATACGTCGGGCGGCAACATCGATTTCAGGTTAAGCCTTACCTACGATATCCCAAGACTGGACCTGGAGTTCTTCCACGACCAGCACATCTACCACAACCTGAAGGGGCGAAAGAACACGGTGTTTAACACCCAGACGGGTGTACGTTACGAAATAACGGACGATATCTACATCAATATTCAGGCAGATTACGACTACGATAGCGAGCCACCGGTAGATACTGACAGCAAGGACTTCACCTTCCTGATTGGTGCCGGTGTGGAGCTTTAGTAAGTTAGCGCCAGTTATTCGCCGTCAATAAACAGGCTGCTTACAGATCAGATGATGGGCTGGGCCGGTCCGAAGAAAGCCTTGGTTAATCGGGTCTTGATGGCCTTGGGAGTCATTTCCACACCCGGGAACTGTCCAACACTACGGTAGTTATCGTGGAACTCCTTGCCGTGGAACGGCACAACCTCGCCGCCTTCACGCAGTTCATAGCTGGCGGAGTAGGTAAAAGGCCAGACATTGGCAAATGGAATCAATGAGAAGATGTTCTCGATCACGCCGTTAAAGAAAGAAACGATAGGAATCTTTCGGCGCGGTGCAATGATCCAGGCATTCTGAGGAGCGGCAAACAACATGATCCGTTCTTCGACCAGTTCAAAAAACTCTCGGTCCCGAATGATCACGCCCACTTCGGTGTTAAGACGGGCTGATCTTGGATCCAGATTAAATGAACCAAGCCAGACGACATCATCGTCGAACAGAAAAGTCTTGGCGTGTATGCAGGTATAGTGCTTATCTGACTGCGACACCCCAGGCACCTTTACCATCATCTGGTCAATGTCCTGTGGCGCCGGCTTCATCTCATGGATTTCCCACTCAAATTGCCTGAGGTATTTCTTCTTGTTCTTGTATGAAAAGGCGTAGGCGTAGAAATGGTCTGCAGCACCCAGACTGTTAGAGGAAACCAGGATCTGCATGTCCGGATTGTTTTTCCTGATATCACGCCAGGCTTTGTTATCGCGAGCACCTGCCACAAGGTAAGGCGTCTGAAAGATCATGCGCTTACGTGCAGACGCAATCAGTTCGACCAGGTTTTCTGTCGTTTCTGCCAGGTCATCACCATCCTCGTGCTTGCCCGGGTGGTCCGCCACGAATATCACTTCGTCCAGCTGTATGCCCCTACTGGCGATGCGCTCTTCAACGCAGTCGGCACTACTGGCACATTTTGAGAGGCCATCAAAGATAAACGGGATTTCATAAGCCACCGCAATGTCAGGAATCTCAACCTCGTTGTTCTGAATCTCTTTCCTGACATCCTTCATCTTGCTGGTTGGCACAGAAAGATCGTCAGCCCAGTATTCTTCAAAGGATGTGGACATCTGTTCAACGACAGGGCCAAGCACCAGGATGTCCCGATCAAGAAAACTCCTGTCAGTTCCCCTGTCGAAATAGTCATTCTCGTAGTTGCGTCCACCCGTGATGCCATAGGTTCCATCTACAATGAAAATCTTGTTGTGCATACGGTGGTTATATTTGCCAAAGCCTGTCGCAATTACTCCCAACCTTTCGAGAACGTTGATATCGATGTCATCGGCAACCGGGTTGTACTGTTTGATCTCTATATTGGGATGCAGCTCGGTCAGGTAAGCGACAATGTTGTGCATGGCACGAACAGAGAGATCATCGATGATGAGGCGCACCTGTACACCCCGCAGGGCCGCCTGGTATAGCTCCCAGAGCACAAACTGGCCTGTCTCGTCCGGCGTCCAGATAAAGGTCTGAATTTCTATCGACTCTGTGGCACTGCGAATCAGATGAATTCGGGCAAGCAATGCATCGTCACCCATTTCAAGCAGGTAGCCATAGTTCGACTGATTAGCCGCGACGTCGTCCAGGTGACCCTGGAACGGGTTGTCGTCCGCGATAGATAACTGGCAGAGCAAGCCCAGTAACAAGGCGTAAAGTTTTTTCAAAAAAAGCCTTAAC
>CAXPUI010000220.1:0-9887 GCA_964220205.1 Candidatus Allofontibacter communis
CGTCAACGCCGGAGTCGAGTACCCGGTTTTGATGCCGATGCCCTGGGGGGAGGATCGACGCGCGGTGACTGATGCGACCATGCGGGCCGCCATCGCTGCAGTCGCCTGAGCAAACAAGTGCCGCCAAAGCGAAATCAATTGAAGACTGCCCGTTGCATCCTGACCCGGGAAGACCAGTATTTCATGGTTGTTCATCATTCAAGGCTGTTTTCAGGTAAGCGCCGGTGGGGTTTACCGGGCGGCAGAATTGAAGCAGATGAATCCTGCCGCCAAGCGCTGGTTCGTGAGCTTCAGGAAGAACTTTTTATCGACGTGGGTGACCTGCTGGAAGTCGGGGATTACCAGTACAAGGGACACGACCATCGCATCTTCGCCGCTGACTGCGAGACATCCATATCCAGGTTCAATCGCAGCGAGATCAGAAGCATCGGCTGGCACAGTGCCGCTGACCTGCAACACTATGAGGAAAAAGGACTACTGCATGCCGGCTTCGAGTGGCGGGCGATCCAGGATTACCAGGCACTTACATCACCCGGATTTTGAGAGAGCAAGGGTTCGAATATGAGCGAACTGAACGATACTGCCAACCTGCAGTATATCGATGAACTCTGGGAGGAGAGTATTCTACCCAGCCTCGCCGATTACGTCAGGATCCCGGCAAAGTCACCACTGTTCGATGCGGAGTGGGAGGCCAATGGTTATATCGAAGAGGCCGTAGAACTGATGGTCCAGTGGGTAAAGCGCCAGGCCGTACCTGGACTGGACATCGACGTACACCGATTACCGGGCCGAACACCTACCATCCTCATGACGCTGGACAATCAATCCGATGAAACGGTCCTGATTTATGGCCACCTGGACAAGCAACCTGAATTCAGCGGCTGGGAGCCCGGCCTCGAACCCTTCGTCCCCGTTTTCCGGGATGAAAAACTTTACGGCAGGGGTGGAGCAGACGACGGTTACGCCATTTATGCGGCTCTCGCAGCGATCAAATCATTGCAGGCCCAGGGTCTACCTTTGCCTCGCATCGTTATCCTGATTGAAGCATCTGAAGAGAGTGGCTCCCCGGACCTTGCTCACTACATGGATGAACTTGAAGAACCCATCGGCAACCCCGGACTCGTAATTGCCCTGGACTCAACCGCCGGCAACTATGACCAGCTTTGGGTCACGACCTCTCTGAGAGGTATGCTGATTGCAGACCTGACAGTGAAGGTACTCACCGAGGGGGTCCACTCGGGCGCTGCTGGCGGTATCGTACCTTCCAGCTTTCGCCTGCTGCGTCAGCTGATTTCCAGGCTCGAAGATGAAAACACCGGCACTATCCTGCCGGACTTTCTGAGTGAACAGATACCGGAAGTCAGGCGTCATGAGGCCATGCTGGCAGGAAATGTGCTCGCAGCGACTTTCGAGGACATGTATCCCTTTGCAGGGAACGGCAAACCGATAACCGATGACCCGACAGAACTCGTGCTTAACAACACCTGGGCTGCCAGCCTGGCGGTCACCGGCCTGGGTGGAGCGCCGTCGCCGGAGGATGCCGGCAATGTCCTCAGACCAGAGACTACTGCGAGACTTGCCCTCAGGATCCCCCCGACCATTGATGCAACCGCTGCCGCAGAAGAACTCGGCACGTTGCTGACTGCCGCGGCGCCCAATGGTGCTGAAGTGCAACTCGACATGCATGAACCCTGTGCAGGCTGGCACGCCCCGCTGACCACCGACCGACTCAGGAATTCGCTGAGCAGAGCATCAACCGCTTATTTCGGCGCCGATGCAATGTATATAGGCTGCGGCGGCAGCATTCCTTTCATGGAGTTCCTTGCCAACAAATTGCCAGAGGCGCAATTTGTCGTGACCGGCGTTCTTGGCCCCAGATCGAACGCCCACGGCCCTAACGAATTTTTGCACATACCCTGTGCCAAGAAGATAACTGCCGTTACCGCTGCTCTTCTATATGACTGGGGACAACAGTCTGATTAACTGCCAGGGGTCGGCAATACCGTAGTCTCCATGGAATCCGGCTCAAGACCTAACGTGATCAACACCTTGGACATCCCAACGAACAATCCTACTCCCAGGGCCAGCTCCGCCAGTTCGTCTTCGCTATAAATGGCCTTGATCGAACTGATCTGCTCTTCGCTGAGCCTGCCTGGATGACCAATCAGGTCATCCGTGAGCTGCAGCGCTGCGGTCTCACGCTCGGATAAACGATCAGCATAACCATCCGTAATCGAAGAGACCTTGCTTTCATCAAGTCCCGCCTCACGGGCGGAATCAAACCTGACGTTCTTTCAGTAACCACAGTCCGTGATACGCGCATTGCGGATTCGCGTCATTTCCTTGATTTCCTGACTGACAATGCCTCGCTGCCAGAACTCCGCATAAACCTCCCCGAACGCTGAAAATATTTCAGGTGCGTTCATCAGCACATTGCCCAGCGCCGGTGACTCACCGTCAATCGCTGATGCGACTCTTGGTTTCGTTGACATCAGTGGGCTCCTTTAAAAGTCAATTCAAGACGGCATGAAGCGTCGAAAAACGCGATCGCGGTCAGCAATGCCACGCACCCCCCATCACCGAACAATGCTTTGACCTGCTGAACTTCTTCATCCTCGAGCAGGTGGTGCTGGAAGGGCATTTTTTCTGCAACAACAAGCGCCGCACGCTCCTCCCGGCTACGCGGATCGTTTTTGCCGTCCGGTTCAAGGCCATGCACCTGCCTGACCCTGTCTTGACAGGCCTTCAAAACCTCAGGGGATATTCGATCCGTGTGATTCACCGATTCAAGAAACGCCCTGTATTTCTGCTGCAGTTCAGGTCGCAGTTCCAGCAAGTCTTCGAAAGTCGTATCAAACATCAGAATCCCATGATTCTCGCGTAGCGATCCTTGTGGAAAGCCCGATTACCGAAGGCAGTCTCCAGCGTCCTGGCACGCTTCAGATACAGGCCGGCGTCAAACTCATCGGTCATGCCGATACCGCCATGTATCTGAATCAACTGGTTGGACATCTGAAACAGGAAATCGCCAGCCCGCGCCTTCGACAGCGCCGTCAGTTCTTCAATATCCTCGGCACCCGCATCGATCGCCTGAAGCGCGGCTTCAATGCAGGATCGAGACAATTCCATCTGACTGAACAATTCCGCTGCACGGTGGCCCAGCGCCTGGAACGAACCAATGACCTGGCCAAATTGTACCCGTGTTTTCAGATAATCCAGCGTCATATCGAATGCCTGGCAGCCGGTCCCAAGCATCTCCGCCGCGATGCCCGCCCTGGCCCGGTCAAGGACCTGATGCAGTTCCGCCTCTCCTCCTGCAACAGCCTCATCGCTGAGGGTGACATCAGAAAAGTGCACGTTGGCGTAACCACGACTATCAACTGTTGCGAGGGGTTCGCGACGGACGCCTTCAGCATCGGCATCAACGATAAACATTCGAGTGACGTCCTCCGATTCAGCCGCAACGATAAAATGAGTTGCCGTCATGCCCTCGAGCACAAACGTCTTGTCACCCGAGAGAGAATATCCCGAACCGGTCTTGGTCGCTTTGACCTCCAGTTGATCCGGGTTGTGTCTCGGCCCCTCATCAACGGCGAGCGTGAAGATCGCACTCCCGTCAACGATCTTGGGGAGATATTCCTGTCTCTGAGTTTCGCTACCGCCAATGACCAGGACGGAAGCACCGACCAGCCCGGAGGCAAACAATGGCGAAGCAGCCAGTTGTCGGCCTATTTCCTCCAGGACAACACCGAAAGTCAGGTAACCGAGACCTGACCCACCATACTGCTCCGGTACGATAATACCCGTCCAGCCCATATCGACCATAGCCTCCCACGTAGCGGGCAGAAAAGCATTGGGGATGCCTTCGTCACGCATCTTACGAAAGGAATTTACGGGCGCCTGTTCAGTGACCCAGGACCTGGCCTGATCACGAATCATTGATTGTTCTTCTGTTAAAGCAGCCATTAGCGCACTACCCCTGTTGTGTGGTCTCGGGTAAACCGAGTATGTTCTTCGAGATGATATTGTTCTGGACTTCGTAAGACCCACCATAAATGGAGATTGCCTTACCCCAGAGCCAATCGCGCACTGCCCCCAGTTCCTCTGAGCTGTACTGATCACCTTCCCAACCCACACCCTGTGAGCCCATCATCTCCAGACTGAGCTCTGCCTTGGTCTGGGATATCCGCGTGGCAGAATTTTTCAGAATGGATGCAGCAGCGCTGACTTCCACGCTGCCTTTCGCCTCTGCGGTGATCCTGCTGACAGTGAGGCTGTGTGCCTTTCCATCCATCAGGTGATCAACCAAACGCGATCTAAGGTCCGGATCAGCAAGCGCACCTGAATCATCAACACCGACGTAGTCCCTGGCCATGTCAGTGATAGTGCGCTTTTTGCCGCCTCCGCCAGCACTACCTGCCTGTGTCTGGCTCTGCCGCTCGTGCTGGAGTAACCGTTTGACCACGCTCCAGCCATCATTGAGATCACCGAGCAGGTCGGTTTTCTCTGCTTTCGCATCGTTAAAAAACGTCTCGCAGAAAGGTGACGCACCGGAGATTAGCTGGATAGGTTTCGTTTCAACCCCCTCCTGCGCCATGGGCAACATGACAAAACTGATACCATCGCGCTTCTTCGCCGACTGATCCGTCCTGACGACAGCACCGCACCACTGGGAAATATCGGCGCCCGAGGTCCAGATCTTCTGGCCATTGATCGTGAAAAAGTCACCATCATCTTCAGCCTTGGTCGCCAGCGAAGCCAGGTCCGATCCCGCATTCGGTTCCGATAAGCCGAGGCACCAGCGAATCTCACCGCTGGCAATACCCGGTAAATGCTTCGCCTTCTGTTCATCGGTGCCATACTCCAAGACGGTGGGGCCAACCATGGTCACCCCCATCCCGGCCATCAGTGGAATCGGGTTGAAAGCACCCATCTTGCCCATTTCCTGACTGATCACCTTGGCCTCAGGATGGGACAGCCCCGCCCCACCATACTCCACTGGCCAGGTGGGTGCTCCCCAGCCCTTATCAGCCAGTCGCTGGCGCCATAGTTCAAAATCAGTCTGCAGCGAATTATCTGCTTCCCCTTCCAGTCCCATAGAAGCGCCCTGGAGCGATGATGGAAAATTCTCTATGAGCCAGGCACGGGTTTCCTCGCGAAAAGCCTCTAAGTCTTGCATTGCTGGTCGTTACCTCCGTATTGCTCGAACCGTCAATGATAGGCAAAGCGACGCCAATTCACCATGCGAACCTGAACTCGTGAATAGTCAGCTATAGGCTCAGAACCTTGTTACCGGGACATCGAGATAGTAAAAAGAAGGCCTGACAAATTGAGACGATGTCATGCGGGCCTATCTCGTCGCCATAATCCTACTGTTAATCATCTTTGGTGCTATCGGCGGTTACCTTTACCAGCGATTCAGCACGCTTGCGGCGATGGACTTCTCACCACCGCCAGTAACCATAGCCGCCTCCATTGCACAGGAAAAAAACTGGAAACAGACGCTTAATGCGGTTGGAACGATACAGGCGGTTCGGGGTGTTGCATTAACGTCCGAGACGAGCGGCGAAGTCACCGATATCAGGTTTACATCCGGCGACAAGGTTCAGGCCGGTCAACTCCTCGTCGTCCTGAATGATCAGGTAGAACAGGCGTCGCGGCGCAACCAGATTGCCAGCCTGCAACTCGCTCAGATCCTGTTCGACCGGGACAGCCAACTGATCAACCAGAAAACCATTCCACAGTCTCAATTTGACCAATCCAAAGCCGATCTGCAGCGAGCCAGGGCACAGCTAGCCGAAACCGAAGCAAGGCTGGCAAACAAGCAGATAACTGCCCCTTTCTCCGGCACCATGGGTATCCGCCATATCGACATTGGCGACTATGTCTCTCCGGGGACTGTCATCGCGAACCTGCAGGACCATGATGAACTGGAAATCGACTTTACCGTGCCAGCGCGTTACGCACCCAGCCTGCGTAGCGGTCTTACCGTTGATGTCAGTGTCGATGCCTATCCGGGTGACCGTTTCCAGGCAACAGTCATCGCTGTGGACTCCAGAATTGACCCCGGTACCCGGAATATTCTCCTGCGGGCGAGCCTGAATCAGACTGACGGCCTACTACCTGGCATGTTCGCCACACTGGAGGTGGATCTGGGTGAACAAATCAGCGTTGTCACTGTCCCGGAGACTGCCATTACCTATGCCTTGCAGGGTGATACCGTTTATGTCATCGAGACTAAAACTGGCGACGAATTGACAGCCGTTGCCAGGGTGGTCGAATCCGGCAATGTCCGGGACGGCCAGGTAGCGATAATCTCAGGAATCAGTGCTGGCGACAGGGTCGTTACAGCAGGACAGAACAAACTTTACCGGGGCGTAACTGTGCTGGTAGACGAGTCAGTTAAATTGTGAGGTTCACCGACGTCTTCATTAACCGGCCGGTCCTTGCGATCGTCCTGAGCTCAGTAATGCTGCTGCTCGGCCTCCAGGCAGCAACCCAACTCTCACTGCGAGAGTATCCAGAAGTCGAAAAGAGCGTCATCTACGTCTGGACTACCTACCCCGGCGCCAGTGCAAGCACCGTGCAGGGCTTCGTGACAACCCCGCTACAACGCAGAATCGCCTCAGCGAAGGGCGTCGAGTATATAACCTCGCAAAGTAATCCGGGATTTTCTGAAATCTCAGTCTGGGTCCGCCTCGGGGAAAATTCCACGGAAGTCATGACCGAAGTTATCACCAAAATAAACGAGGCCCGCTTCGAACTCCCAAGAGAGGTGGAGGATCCGGTCGTCACGAACCGAACCGGTGATGACGCGATCATGTACCTTGCACTGCTGTCTGACCAGATGAGTGTCCAGCAACGCGCCGACTACGCGATGCGCTCCATCCAGCCAGTGCTGAGTACCGTTGAGGGCGTGGGTGAAGCACGAATCCTGAGTAGTGGTTCCTTCGCGATGCGCGTCTGGCTGAACCCCGCCCGCATGGCCGCCTATGGCGTAACCGCAACGGATATCAACCGGGCACTGAGACGAGACAACTATATTTCTGCCGCCGGCTCCACTCGAGGCCCGCTGGTTCGCGCAAGCGTCGACGCTGAAACCGATGTCCAGACCCCGGACAGCTTCGGAGACATTGTGGTGCGACAGCAAGGAGACAAACGCGTGCGCCTGTCGGATGTCGCGGACATCGAACTCGCCAGCTCCACCTATGATTCCGCGGTCTACTCGAGCGGTCAGGAAACTATTTTCATAGCGGTAACCGAGGCGCCTGGAGCAAACCCGCTGGAGATGGCAGCGCGGGTCAAAGCAAAGTTGAAGGAACTGGAGTCCAGCCTGCCTGCCGATCTTGAGATATTCATGGACTCGGACCTGACTGTCTACATCAGCGAGGCCCTTGAGCGCGTTGCGATCACCCTCGTTGAGGCAACGATCATTGTTATTCTTGTCATCCTGCTCTTTCTTGGTTCCTTGAGGGTCGTGGCGATTCCCATCATTGCCATCCCGCTCTCGCTGACGACCGTGCTGTTCCTGATCTGGATCATGGGTTTTTCGATCAATCTGCTCACCCTGCTGGCGATGGTGATCGCGATTGGCCTCGTCGTCGATGACGCCATCGTGGTGACGGAAAACGTGCATCGACATATTGAAGAGGGTGAATTGCCATTTCATGCGGCCATCAAGGGAGCCCGGGAGGTTGCTCTACCGGTTATGGCGATGACTCTGACCCTGGTCGCTGTCTACCTGCCCATCGGATTCCTGGGAGGACTTACCGGCATCCTCTTCAGCGAGTTCGCGCTGACGCTTGCCGGCGCCGTGTTCATATCCGGTGTACTGGCACTTGTACTGAGCCCAATGATGTGTGCTTACCTGCTGAAAGATCACGATCACCAGGGCGCCATTGCGAACTGGCTCGACACGAAATTTTCCAGACTGCATCAGGCCTATGAAAGATTGCTGGATCACTGTCTCAACAATCGTGGCGCGGTCATGTTGTTTGCAGCCGGGATTCTGCTGTCGCTGCCCGCACTCTACCTTGTCTCCCAGTCCGAACTGGCGCCTGAGGAAGATAGCGGCAGTATCTTTGCAATGGCCATCCCTCCGGACTACAGCAGTCTTGACTACACGACTTATTTCCTCGATGAAATGGTCGATGCCTGGAAGACAATTCCAGAGTCCAGCCACTCCTGGCAGGTCAACGAGCCATCTTCCGTATTCGGTGGTATCGAACTCGTGCGATGGGAAGAGCGCGAACGAACATTGGAGGAAATTCGCCAGGAAATGCAGGCCAAATACGCCAAGATAAGTGGACTGGAAATCTTCACCTTCGCAGGTGGCGGGCTTCCAGGCGCCAGCTCAGGCATGCCTATTCAATTTGTGCTTTCATCCAACGCGGACTATCGCGAGTTGAACCGTGTCGCTGATGAGGTACTGGCTGCCGCGAGGCAGTCTGGAATTTTTGCTTTCATTACCAAGGATCTGCGCTACTCGAGACCCGAAATCAGTGTGGGCATCGACCGTGAACTTGCCGCAAGACTGGGTATATCCATGCGGGACATCGGGGAGACACTCCAGATCATGCTGGGAGAAGCCGAAACAAACCGGTTCAGCCTGGAAGGTCGGAGCTACAAGGTCATTCCTCAGGCTGCACGGGGTTTCAGGCTGACGAAGGAATGGCTCGAACGCTACTATCTCAGGACTTCCGACGGCAACCTGGTCCCCATGAGCACGGTCATCAACGTGGGCAGGCGCGTCGAGCCAAATAACATGAAGCAGTTCCAGCAACTTAACAGCGCAACCATCCAGGGCTTTGTGGTACCCCCCAACACACTGAGCACAGGACTGGAGTTTCTCGAAAAGACCCTGAAGGACGTTGCGCCCAGTTACCGGGTCGGATACGAAGGCGAATCACGCCGATTTATCGAAGAAAGCCAGGGATTCCTGATCCTGTTTGCCACATCTCTGATCTTCATCTACCTGGTCCTGTCAGCACAGTTCAACAGCTTCAGAGATCCCATGATCGTACTGATTAGCGTACCGCTATCCATTTTCGGGGCAATCGTGCCTATCGCCCTGGGTATCACAACCCTTAACATCTACACCCAGATCGGCTTGCTCACGCTGATCGGATTGATCAGCAAACACGGGATCCTGATCGTTGATTTCGCCAACAAGAAGTTCGAACAAGGTCTCTCCCGTCACGAAGCCGTTCTGGAAGCAGCTGCGCTGCGGCTCAGGCCGATACTGATGACCACCTTTGCAACCGTCCTGGGAGTCTTACCGCTGCTTCTGGCCTTTGGCGCAGGGGCAAATTCCAGGTTTGCTATCGGGCTGATGATCGCCGCCGGCATGAGTGTAGGCACCCTCTTCACGCTCTTCGTTTTGCCCGCGTTCTACCTGATAATCAGCAAAGACAGGGCACCCGAAGAGTCCGTTCAGCTCGTTGATACCGGCGATCTCAGTTCCCCCGCGTGATCAGTTCACTGATCTTTTCCGCCATCATGATCACCACAGCATTCAGGTTACCATTAGTAATTTCGGGCATGATGGATGCATCGACAACTCTTAGACCCGACACTCCGTTAACCTGACCTTGTTGGTCAACCACGGCATGTTCATCGACACCCATCCGGCAGGTACAACTGGGGTGGTATGCGCTCTCCGAATATTGTCGAACGAAGCTGTCGAGATCCTCATCATTGTCAGCAGTTGATCCCGGCCTGAGTTCAACACCGCGGTAGGGCTCAAACGCGGGCTGTTCGATAATGTGGCGGGCGATCCGGATGCCCCGTCGCATAACCTCCCGGTCTCTCGGTGACTCGTTGTAGTTGACTCTGACCACCGGCGAATCCATGGGGTCACCTGAACGCAGGGTGAGTGAGCCGCGGCT
>CAXPUI010000221.1:0-4744 GCA_964220205.1 Candidatus Allofontibacter communis
GCTGCTTTCAGAAAGATAGGGCATCGAGTTGCCAGATACCGACAATAGAGAAGGCGAGGTGCTGCGGCTGGTCAGGAGACTGATGCAGGAAAAACGATTGCGGGAGGCTGTTTCTGTTTGCGGTGAACTCAATTCCATGTTCCCGACAAGCGGCGATGGCTGGTGTGCATCAAGTGTACTGGCCTGTCGACTTGGCAATCCGGAGAAAGGGGTCGAGTACGTTAATCGAGCTCTTGCACTGCAGCCGGCTAATCCCCGGTTCCTGATTGCGAGAGCGAATGCGTCGATAAGATGCCAGGACAGGCGCGGGGCTCTGGATGATGCTGAACGGGCAGCGAGCCTGGCGCCGTCCGATTCCGAGGTGCTCGATATGGCTGGGGGGATCTGTAGTCTATGTGAAGACTATGAAGGCGCGGCGACCTTTTATGAGAAGGCGATTGCCCTGTCACCAGAAAATCATCAGTCACACTTTAATCTTGGCACCGTCAAACGTTTCCTGGGCGATAGCGAGGGGGCCGAAGAATCTCTCTCGCATGCGATCACGTTAAACTCTTCCGATTCAGAAGCATTCCTGTTGCGCTCTGATCTGCGTAAACAGACGCCTTCAAACAACCACGTTGCTGAGATCTCCGGGCACCTTGAGCGATCGCTGTCGTGGCGTGACGAAATGAAGTTGCGATTCGCGCTGGCGAAAGAACTTGAAGACCTTGGAATGTACGAAGAATCGTTTACGTCCCTCAAGCAGGCCTCAGACCTGCGCCGTCGGCATATGAGCTACGAGGTGGATCATGACCTCCAGACTATTTCGGATGTTATTGCTACTTACAGTAGTAAAACAATTTCTGAAATTACGCCTGGTCTGGAAGAACCCTCCCCTATCTTTATCGTTGGATTACCGAGAACTGGGACAACCCTGGTGGAGCGTATACTCGCCAGTCATGATCAGGTGCAGAGCCTGGGTGAACTCAACGATTTTGCTCTGGAACTTGTGCAGCAGGTGAAACCCAAGCTGCCTGCTAATTCGTCGCGGAGCCTCCTGGTAGAAAAGAGTTGTGAGATTGATTTTTTTGACCTCGGCTCCGGCTACCTCGAGCGGATACGCAGACGGCGTGATAGCAGCGTCCGCTTTATCGACAAGCTCCCCCTGAACTACCTCTATTGCGGTCTGATACATGCAGCGCTGCCGAATGCAAAGCTGGTCCATGTCGTTCGACATCCAATGGACGCCTGTTATGCCATGTACAAGAGACTGTTTCGGGACGCCTACCCGATGAGTTACGACCTCAGTGATCTCGGACGCTATTATCTTGCGTACCGTGAGCTTATGCAGCACTGGTATTCCGTATTGCCTGGTGTTATCCACACCGTGTCATATGAAGCGCTTGTTGGCGACCAGGAAACGGTGACCAGGGAATTACTGTCATATTGCGAGCTGGAATTTCAGGAAGCGTGCCTCGCTTTCAATGAAAACCCGGCCGCCAGTACGACGGCCAGTGCATTACAAGTACGCCAGCCAGTCTATGACTCGTCGGTTAATCGATGGAGATGCTATGAGCGTCAGCTCGGATCGCTGTCACAAATACTTGAAAAATCAGGGATTAATCTCGATGCACGCGAGTTTTAGTATACCTATTAAGAGTAATGGAGTTTCCGATGAGAATTGTCTTAGTATCAGGGAAACGGGTTAGAGGACGTCAGCATGAGCACATCAACCTTTGAGCTAGACAAGATTTCTGACGCGCGCGCCATCGCGGCCGGAATACTCCTGTATATGCTGGCTCCGCTCGGCATGACGCTGATTCCCTTGACTGTAGGCGCAGCGGCGACGGATCTGGGGTTCACTAACAGTGAGGTCGGTTACCTGGCTTCAGTGGACCTCGCTGGTCTGGCGTTTGTTTCGGTGACGGCGGCTATCTGGGTGAGGAGGTATTCGTGGCATACCATTGCGCTCACCAGTCTTATCGTCATTATGGTGGGTAATGGACTGTCTATTGTGTCCGATTCCTTTACTACGTTGTGCATAGCGAGGTTTATCACGGAAATGGGTAGCGGCGGTATCTACGCACTGGCGCTGGTCACCCTGGGAGAGACCAGGACGCCCGATCGGTTTTTTTCCTACGGTATTGGTTCAACCATTGCCGTGTCGGTGGCGGTTTTTCTCTGGTACCCGGCACTCATTGCGCAGTATGGTATTGATGTCATTTTTCTGTCACATATCTTCCTTGCGGCCGCTGTTATCCCGGTGGTTTTCTGGTTGCCCAAGTTTGTTGAGGTCCAGGCGGCTCCCACAACTGAAGGTGATGATCGCAATCTTATTCCCCTTATCATCTGTTTTATCGGTTTCAGCTGTATCATGTTGGCAGAAGGAGGGCTCTGGTCCTATGTCGAACGTATGGGGTCGAGTTATGGTCTCGATGCGGACTATGTTGGCGAGGTGCTGGCGACAACCCAGGTGGCAAGTTTTATTGCCGCGATGCTCGCCTCTACGTTTGGTGCTCGGTATGGTCGAACCTGGCCAATTGTGCTGGGCATGGCTGCATTCCTGCTGTCGCTTTATCTGCTGTTAATCCCGGATGCGACTATGTTCATGATCGGTGCCTGCCTGTCCCAGTTTGCCTGGATTTTTGTGCTGCCTTTCATGATGGCGATGTGCGTCGAGCTTGATACCAGCGGTCGATATTATGTGTTGATTACCGCATTCAAGATGGCAGGTTTTTCACTCGGGCCCGCGATAATCGCAACGTTCCTGGGTGTTGGTGGGATGGATCAGGATTTTGCTATTGTCTCCTGGGTAAGTGGTTTCTTCCTCGTGCTCAGCCTTATCCTTTATTTGCCGCTGGCTATCAAGCTGGATGGTGAACGTCAGCAGGAACCTATGGTATGAATGATGAGCAACGAATGGCTGAGTTGCGGAAATTTGCCGAGCGCAGTCTGGATAACCACCGGCATCCGCATATTGGCGAGTTTTACAAGCGATGCCTGGAAGAGGGCTCGCCGGTTTTTGCCGCTGCGCACGAGCTGACAGAAACAACGTTCTACCGGGCGCCGCGGGTTGATACCTTACAAGACCTCGATATCGCCTGCCTGGGATTACCCATGGATGTCAGTGCGCCCTATCACGGTGGACAGAAATTTGCGCCGAATGCGTTGCGAAAGGCTTCCTATACCCATGGTCCAATCCACCAGAAATGGCTGACTATTCCCTTTGATACATGCCGTATCGGTGACGTTGGTAATGTTGAGTTCTCGAGACCTCACGATACGGCGCAGACTGTTGAGGATATCTACCAGGCGATTTGTGAGATTGATGATGCGGGGGTTGTACCTTTCAGTGTCGGTGGGGTCCATACCGTTTCCCATCCCGTGCTGAAGGCGCTGGGCAGGAAAGAGCCCATCGGTCTGATCCACATTGATGCCCACGCAGATACCATGACCGGCGAAATGCAGGGTGAAGAACTGAGTGATGGTGCCGTGTTTCGAAATGCTGTCCTGGACCAAGGGATTGATCCGAACCGGACGGTCCAGATTGGTATCCGGGGGTTTGCCACGCACTACTGGGATTTCTCGTATGATAGCGGCATGAAGGTCATCACCATGGATGACTTTGATGAGATGGGGCTGTCGCGTGTCCTGGAAGAAGTTAGAGCGACAGTAGGTGACGGGCCCTGTTACCTGACCCTGGACTGTGATGGTATCGATGCGAATTATCTGCCCGGGACTCAGTTGCCGGAGCCCTTTGGTTTTACCTCCCGGGAAGTTCGTAGCCTGATTCGAGGCCTGCGGGGACTCAACCTGGTTGGTGCTGATATCGTAGAACTATGCCCGCTGGTAGATGTTCGGGATACGTCAGCCAACCTGATGGCTGCGCTCGGTTTTGAGATACTGTGCCTGCTTTCCGAGGCCAGGCAGAAACGAACCGGTGAGACCCACAAAACGACCTGGTAAACGACTATGGCAGAAGAACAGAGATGGACCGATTTTGATCCGCGTGCCTTTATGGATGAGCTCAAGGACGGCGATATGGAAAAGGCGCTTGAATCTGTAGATGAGGCAGCCACCTGGCGAATACCGGGGGACCCGAAGTACGGCGGCGCGGTCCATGAGGGTCACGATGGTTTCAGAAAATTTGCAGAGCTGGCGAACTACTTCCTTCCTGAGGGTACGGAGCGACTATGGTCCCGGGTTTCGCATGCACCGGGGATGACTTTCCTGGAACAAAAAATTCGGGCGAAAACCCTGATTGATACGGTCTAGGAGAACGAGTACGTGTTTGTCTTCCGGCACGGTGCTGACGGTAAACTGGTTGAGGTCAAGGAATATCAGGACATGCAGCCTATGATTGAGGCTTTTGAGGGTTGGGAGCCGGAAGACGAATCCTGATACTTTTACCTGAGCGCCTCGACATCGATGCCCACTTCATTGGCCATAGTTATGATGCCTTGCCAGTATTGAGGCTGAACAGGTATACCGTTTTTCCGGCGATCCTTCTCTGTCGCGAGGGCTGATTCCCCGGGTAATGTCACTCCCTCGAAACCCTGTTGGGGTTTGGTTGACTTCAGGGTTTTGATCCACTCATCGACGCGTTCCTTGAATACGTCAAGAGGCATGAGATCTGCAATGTTAATAACCATGAGGAATGCACCACCGCCACGTTTCACCTTCCGTTCAGGGTCCTCATTCAGGGCGTACATGCTTGGATATTCCATTTGTGGCGATGTGTAACCGCCAGGCGTAAGTAAACCCG
>CAXPUI010000222.1:0-4679 GCA_964220205.1 Candidatus Allofontibacter communis
GCGGGGAAAGAACGAGATCTCGTAATTCGCCGGGGCAAAGTTGGCCTGCTGAAGGCAGATAGAGTGGATGCAGCCTACGACACGGGTCAGTTCTACCATGAAGTAATACCTAATGGGAAACTTGCAAACCGGGTTGTTGCTTTGTCTGCGGAGAGAGCTGCTCGCTAACCTGAACCCCAGCTGCATACCGGGGATTCATTGTGGTTGTCCTGCTGCCGATACTATTTCTTTCTGCCCGGCGCCTCCTGCCCCTGCTTGGATGTGTTAAAGGTTAGCCGGGCTCGCATAGCAGTTCCACCTGCTGCTGGCGGATGAATAGCCTGTTTACTTCTATTTTCGTGCTAAAATCGCGCCCCTTTTAAACCTGTATCCAAGAAGTTGGAGAAATTTTTGGCTAAGAATTTATTTCAGAAGGTCTGGGAAGACCACCTGGTTCGCCGCTTGGATAGCGGCCAGTACCAGGTCTTCATGGCCCTGCATCTTATTCACGAGGTCACCAGTCCTCAGGCGTTCGGCATGCTTAAGGACAAGGGGCTCAAAGTGGCCTATCCGAGTCGTACCTATGCAACCGTTGATCATATTATCCCAACTGATGATCAGGCTCGCCCGCTGCGTGATGATATGGCGGAGAAAATGATCCAGGTACTGAGCGAAGCTGCTGATGAGAATGGCATCGAGTTCTTCGCGCCCGAATCAGGATCGCAGGGTATTGTCCATGTGGTTGGCCCCGAACTGGGGCTCACTCAACCCGGTATGACGATTTGCTGTGGTGACAGTCATACAGCGACCCACGGTGCCTTTGGCTGCATTGCTCTTGGCATTGGTACAAGCCAGGTCAGGGATGTGTTGGCGAGCCAGACGCTGGCCATGGACCCGCTGAAAGTCCGTCGAATCAATATCGAAGGGGAGCTGAATATCGGCGTAACGGCGAAAGATGTCATTTTGCATGTTATCCGTCAGCTAGGCGTGAACGGTGGCGTTGGTTTTGCTTATGAATACGGCGGCAGTGTCATCGATTCAATGACAATGGAAGAACGGATGACCGTTTGTAACATGAGCATTGAAGGCGGAGCACGATGCGGTTACATAAACCCTGATGAGACCACCTTCGAGTTTCTGCGTGGTAAAGAACGTGTGCCCGCGGGTGCTGAGTTCGACCAGGCGGTGGAGAAATGGCAGTCGTATGCAAGTGATCCTGATGCCGAATATGATGATGTTGTTAACTTTGCTGCCAGTGACATCCTGCCAACAGTTACCTGGGGCGTTACACCTGCGCAAGCGATATCAATCGTCGAAAATGTACCCTCACCGGAGGATGCAGAGGGCCTTGATAAAAACCTGATAACCGATGCGCTCCAATATATGCAGCTCGACGCGGACCAGCCCATTAAAGGTACAAAGATTGATGTCGCCTTCATTGGTAGCTGTACAAATGGGCGTCTAAGCGATTTTGAAGCAGTGGCTGCTCTGATTGCAGGTAAAAAGGTTGCTGATAATGTCAGAGCCATTGCTGTGCCGGGTTCGGAGAAAGTTGATCAGGCTGCTCGAGAAGCGGGGCTGGATAAGGTGTTCGAAACGGCTGGATTTGAATGGCGCATGCCAGGATGCTCAATGTGCCTCGCTATGAACCCGGATAAGCTGGTTGGTGACGAAGTCTGTGCATCCAGTTCCAACCGGAATTTCATTGGCCGGCAGGGTTCCCCGACGGGGCGAACTATTCTGATGAGCCCAATTATGGTTGCGGCGGCTGCGTTAGAAGGTCACGTCGCAGACGCACGGGAGGTTTTCGAATTATGAGTGCTGTCAACAAAATCTCTGGTAAAGGCGTCTATGTGGCGGGTAATGATATCGATACAGATCGTATTATTCCGGCTCGCTACCTCAAGTGCGTAACGTTTGACGAGTTGGGTCCGTCCCTCTTCTATGATGAGCGTTTTGATGCAGATGGTCGTTCGAAGGATCATGTGCTCGACGCAGCAGCCCATCAGGGCGCTAAAGTGCTGGTTACCGATGACAATTTTGGTTGTGGTTCCAGTAGAGAACACGCTCCTCAGGCGATACAGAAGTTCGGTCTGGAGGTGGTCATCGCTGGCTCTTTCGCCGAAATCTTTCATGGTAACTGTACAACGCTGGGTATACCTTGTGTTGTGATGAGCCAGGAAAACCGGACAAAGCTGGCCGGTGACATTGCGCTTGATCCGGAAGCAGAATTGATAGTTGATCTGGAGTCGATGCAGGTCCTGTGTGCTAATTCCGTTTACCCGGTAACCATGAAAGAGTCGGCCCGGGAGGCTTTTTTGTCCGCAACCTACGATCCGCTCGATAGCCTGATGGCGACGAGTGATGATGTCAGGCGGATTGCAGATAAATTGGGGTATTCCTGAGCAATAAAACTGGGTATTGCGTCATGGCTAGAAAAAAGATTGAAATTTATGACACCACGCTTCGTGATGGTAATCAGGGCGAAGGGGTCAACATGTCCATCGCTGACAAGCTCGATATTACGGTCGAACTGGATGCGGTAGGCGTTGACTTTGTTGAGGGCGGCTGGCCGGGCTCCAATCCGAAAGATGACGAATATTTCCAGAAGGTACGATCGCTGGAACTCAATCATCTCAAAATTGTAGCGTTTGGTTCGACGCACCGTGCTGATTCGGCACCCTCTCAGGATTTTTTCCTGCAGAAGCTTGTGGCGGCGAGGGCGGATGTCACCTGTATCTTTGGAAAGACCTGGGACCTGCATGTTGAGCAGGCACTACGGGTGACGCCGGAAAGAAACCTCGAAATGATTCAAGATTCAGTGAAGTTTCTCAGCCAGGCCACGGGAAACCCTGTGTTTTATGACGCTGAGCACTTCTTCGATGGCTTCAAGAGTGATCCGGGATACGCTATTGCCACAGTTCAGTCTGCGGTAGAAGGAGGAGCCAGCAGGGTTATTCTCTGTGATACCAACGGTGGTGTTATGCCTCATGAGCTGGCGCAGGCTATCCGGGAATTAAGGAAAGAAGTCCCGGGTGTGAAGTTGGGTATCCACGTCCATAACGACGGTGGGCTTGCTGTTGCCAACACATTGAGAGCCATAGAAGAAGGGGTGGTTCAGGTACAGGGTACAATCAATGGCATTGGAGAGCGTTGCGGCAATGTTGATTTGACTTCGATTCTGGGCAATCTGGAGTTGAAGATGGGTTACTCCTGCCTGCCGGAAGGTCGCTTGCAGGGGTTAACCAACCTGTCGCGCAAAGTCTGGGAATACCTGGGGATCCAGGGCCCTTCCGGTCAGCCTTTTGTTGGACCAAGTGCCTTTGCGCATAAAGGTGGTGTTCATGTCAGTGCGGTTCAGAGGAATCCCGAAACCTATGAGCACATCGACCCTGAACTGGTTGGTAATTCACGCAAGGTCTTGATCAGCGAACTTGCGGGTGGCTCAAACCTGAAAGCTAAGCTGTCAAACAGGTACCCTGAGCTGGAAGACTCCAATGCTGTTAAGGCTATCCTCAATGAAGTGCAGGAGCGTGAGCACGCCGGCTATTCTTATGAAAATGCAGACGGCAGTTTTGACTTGCTGGTTCGGCGACACATTGGCAAGTATCGACCCTTGTTCGAGCCAATTTACTACCGAATCTATTCTCCCAGCAATGAGGAGCATCCAGATTCCGGAGGGCTGATAGAGGCGAGTGCCAAGCTCAAGGTAGGCGATAGCATCGAATTGTGCGCAGCTGAAGGCAATGGCCCGGTTGACGCGCTGAACCAAGCTTTGCAGCGGGCCCTTCAGGATGCGTTTCCTGTCGTGGCGGATCTGCACCTGTCCGATTACAGCGTCCGGGTTGTTAACAGTACAGAAGAGACGGCGGCTAAGGTCCGTGTCTACCTTGAGCATACGTTTCAAGGAGAGGCTTTTGGGACGATAGGGGTCAATGTGGATATCATTCAGGCCAGCTGGAACGCGCTTATCGAAGCCTACCAGTACGCGCTGATGCAACACCATGAGTTCGTTGAGGAACTGACAGAATCCCGGGAGCATTCACAACCCGATGCAAGTGACACGCGGCGTTCCTCTCCCTGACCGGTAACCCTTTCGGCGATCATTCACTTTCATGATGTGGATGTCCTGACTTCCTGATTGAGGTAATGTTGGTCCAAGGTAAGCAAGGTTAGCAAGGAGAAACCCAATGAAAGTTGACGCCCATATGACGCCGGACTGGCATCAGATTCCAGATCATGTAAGAAAGCTTGAAGCCCAAGGCTACGATGGTGTCGGCACTGCCGAAATGAACCATGATCCGTTTATGCCTTTACTCCTGGCTGCTGAGCATACGGAAAGCATTGAAATACATACAGGTATCGCTGTGGCTTTTGCCAGAAGTCCGATGATACTGGCTAATCTCGGTCACGACTTGAATGCCTACTCTAAAGGTCGATTTACTTTGGGGCTGGGATCGCAGATCCGGCCTCACATTACAAAACGATTCAGTATGCAGTGGGGCGCGCCGGCAGCTCAGATGAGAGAGCTGATTCAGGCTATGCGGGCGATCTGGGATAACTGGTATTCATGCTAACCGCTGCGATTTGAAGGGAAGTACTACAATCACACGTTGATGACACCCGCATTTACCCCGGAAAACAAAGAGCACGGTGCACCGAAAGTCACGCTGGCAGCTGTCGGCCCGGTAATGACCGAG
>CAXPUI010000223.1:0-3792 GCA_964220205.1 Candidatus Allofontibacter communis
ACCCCATCAAGCGGGACGCTCTGATCCACCAAGCGGGTGCTGACCAGACCTTCATCAACCGCTTTATCAATCGCTACATTGACAAAAACCGTTGCTATGAGCGGAACAAAAAAATTTACCCGACCCAGGACCTTGTCGCGCATATTGCCGCCATCTGCGAGCAATCGAATATTCCTTATACTGAGCGCGATCAGTTAACAGGTATTGCTGTTGAACCCTGGTTACTGAAGCTTCTACTCAACTTTACCTTCCGATCGAATGATATCGGGTCGGAGATGTCGGGTCAGTTCATACGGGCAGAACTCAGCCTCTGGGATCAGCTTATCAAATGCCCAACCCAGGAACTGACCAGTTCAGAGATCGCGCACAAGTCAGACATCAGCAAAAGCACATTGACCACCCTCCTCGAAACCGCGTTGTCCGAGCAGATTCTCATCCGCCATAGGGACCCCGACGATGAACGGGTATACCGATGGGGCCTGAATCCGAAAAGCACTCGAAACCAATACGCGAAGCTGGTACTAGGCCGCACCTTGCCGGAACTCCGACTGCATTCAAGGCTGCCCGCCAACTGGCATAAAACCGGCTGAACCCAGGGGAACAGAAAAAACTTACCGGACCAGCTCAGCGCTTCGCTGATCATCTATTGCCGCCAGGTTGCGCACCATCATACTTTCCGCCAACGCCCGGCCACGTTCGTTGCCTGTGTCCATATTGCCGCAAACCGAAATCGGATAGATGAGACAACCCAGAATAATACGGCGGTAGTCAGCGCGACAGTCAGCAAGCGAGTAGTCTATGCCGAGACCGGCGAGCGCGGCGACATACTGTTCGAGCAGTTCGTCCTCGAGCTGCCGTCTCAGTTCCGGCTGCATGCTCTGGCACATGAAGTAGGCCACGTCAAAAATACCTTTGCCGCGGCCACTGATCTGCCAGTCTAACACCAGGGGTTCATCCTGCCCGTCCTGGTATAGCATGTTGTCCTGCCGGTAATCCCCATGGATGAAAGTGTCAGCACCGTGCAGATTGCTCGACCAGTATTCACTGTAGTTTTCCCCGACCTGACGGCAAAGCTCCCTGTGTTCACCCGACAGCAGGTAGCCATAATTGTCAAACACTGCCTCCAGCGCTGGCAGATAAATCACATCACGCAGTCGATGAGATTCGTCGTCAGTCATGGAATCGTACATCCAGGCAGAGGCCTCCTTCTCCAATCCCCAAAAAGACGCGTGAAGCTCCGCAAGTTTTCTGATGGCGGTGAAAGCTTCATGACGGGATGCTCCGATCAGCTGGTCACGACTGGATGCGTTACCGTGATCGTCGAGCAGCAGCACGAAATCATAGCTGTCTCGACGAAGATCGGAGTAATAGCTTTTTGGCACCTGCATAGGACACCGGTCTGCCATGCGCTTGTAGAACTCCAGCTCACGATCATAAAAGCTCAAGCATCTGGCAAGTTCTCGGTTCTGGTTCTGTGCGGCGCACTTAACCACCAACGTAGCCGGGAAAATCTCATCCGCTTGGTATTCTAGACGCAGCCTTGCGACTTCCCCTAGCAGGCCGACCCCTTCAGCCATAGGTTCTATCTCGAGACCGGAAACTACTGATCGTAGATACCCGCCGTCTCGCAAAACATCGGTGAGCCATTCGGCTGTAATGTCCTTAACCGAGCCCGGCACACTAAACACACTCATGATCTTCGACTGCACCCAGGTTAACGTGATATCAGTATGATACCGATTTAATCGCCAATGTCTGCGGCTAAAGGCCCGGCGCTCTGCTTATCGGCACTCAATCCGATGCAATATTGCCTGTTGGGACACCAGATCCCCATCCAGGTAGATTGTCAAATCAGCGACCATGGTCTTCGGATCGCCAGCGACCGGAGACCATAGCATGGAATTGACGACGCTGTGATGCGCTGGATGGTATCCAGCCAGGTCTTCGTTAACTGGTACCTTGATGGTTAAGGGGAAAATTCAACCACTCTGAATTCGGGCTCCGTACCAAGAGTTGAATAGTGTTTCACGACGAATTCATCAACCTGGTCTGACCGTAAATTTAGCACCATCGAGCGCGAACTTTGACGATGAGATAACGCTGAGATACCAAACGCAAAGATTGCTCAATTTCGGCAGAAAGACGACAAGGTGACCGCTAAACGAGGATCTCTGTCGACGCAATGAGATCCAGGATGTTTACATCAACAGACTGGATCGCCAGTCTTCCTGTAATAACCTCAACACCTCACCAATACTATCTATACGCCTGTCAGGCTGCTTTGCCAGACATTTCATTGTCAGGTCATCAAGCAAAGCCGGGACTCGCATGCGGGCGACTTCTGAGGGTTTTGCGGGGGTACCCTCGAGAACCTGGGAGATAACCTCTTGAACCTTATCCCCGGTAAACGGGGTCTGTCCACTTAACACTTCATAGAGCACCGCACCCAGGCTGTAGATGTCGGTCTGGTATGAAATATCGGGATCTCTGAGGATCTGTTCAGGAGACATATAACACACCGTCCCTTTTAATTTGCCATGTCCTGTCATGGATTGATCAGTCATCGCGGCGGCCAGCTCATTGTCTTCTGCCAGCGCTTTGCCATCTTCAGACCAGACCTTGGCCAAACCCCAGTCCAGCAAAATGGTTTCACCGAAGGGGCCTACCAGGATATTCTCAGGCTTCACATCCCGGTGAACAACACCACAGGAATGCGCATACTCCAGGGCATAACCAATCTGGACAATGACATCGACCAGTTGAGTCAGGTCGTAACGATCCCGGTAATTCAGAATTTCGCGCAGCGTATAGCCATGCACATACTTCATCGTGAAGTAATAGTTGCCCCGGTTATCTCGACCTAGCTCATAGGTCGGCACCGTATTCGGATGCTGGAGCATCGCCGAAATTCGGGCCTCACGTAGCAATCGTGTCTGCTCTACCTGATCTTTGGCGAATTCAGCACGTAGTGTTTTGTAAGCAATCACTCGGGATAGATGCAGGTCCTTGCAGGATTGAATGAGCGATTTACCACCTTTGGCGATAGTCTGGAAATAGGCATAACGGGTATTCGGGTCAATCCTGGCGGGGAGATCTTGATCAGTATCCTCGAGATAAATGTCACTGAAACCCTTCGGCGGTTCTGGAAATTCAAGCATCAGCCTAACCTCGACAATTCCTTAATGGCGGCCTGTCTGATTCTGCCCCGTTTTCATGGTTGATTAACAGTGTCCAAGCTTCACCCGCCCTCAGGAAAGGCGCTGAGCGTCAGCGGTGATCAAACGCAGACCGATGCATGCCCCTTGGTCCAATCTCACGCTTTATTACAGCAATTTTGCTCAAGTGTTCTTATACTGATCATCCGCAGACCAGGTGTTTTTTTCAGATGTCCGATCCAGACAACAATCCTTCGAATCCGACTATTGGGTTGCAGGCCTCTATAGACGAGCTGATCCAGCGTCGCGTCAATCGCAGAACGATGGTCGGAGGACTGCTGACCGCTACAGGCATGCTGGTAACCGGATGCTCGTTCAGAAGCCCACCGAGCGAGCTGGCACCCACTTTTACCGAAATTTCTCGCGGCCTGGACACGACTCATCATGTACCAGATAACTATAGTGCTGATCTCCTGCTACGGTGGGGCGATCACCTGTTCGATAACCGCGCGGCAGACTTTGACCCGTATTCCCAGTCAGAAGCGGAGCAATTGAACCGATTCGGGTTTAACAATGATTATGTCGGCTTTCTTCCGTTAAACGACGCCGGGACGCGAGGCCTGCTCTGCGTGAACCA
>CAXPUI010000224.1:0-13656 GCA_964220205.1 Candidatus Allofontibacter communis
GTAATGACATGAAGGGTAATTTCGCAAAGGCTCACAAGGCAGGGGTTAAGGTGGCTTTTGGTACAGACAGTGCGATATCGAAGCATGGTACCAACGCAGATGAGGCCGTGCTGATGTACGAAGCAGGCATGAGTGAATCTGACATTATCAAATCGGCAACCGTTAATGCCGCGGACCTGCTCGACATGAGCGACAGCCTTGGCACAATCGAGCCAGGCAAGCATGCCGACATTATTGCAACAGGTGCATCACCGTTGTCTGACATTAAGGAACTGCTTGATGTAGAGTTCGTCATGAAAGGTGGAAAAGTCTTCAAGCACTAACAGGGAAGAGGCCAACGATGTCTGATGAGTATTTTGATCTTGGTGTCCGACACAGAAAGGTAACAACATCATCTGAGGAGGCCCAGCAATGGTTTGATCGTGGACTGACCTGGATCTATGGGTTCAACCATGACGAGGCCATTATCTGTTTTGAAAAAGCCCTTGAAGCCGACCCCGATTGCGTTATGGCTTACTGGGGTATCGCTTACAGCATCGGGCCAAACTACAACAAGATCTGGGATATGTTCCTGCCCCATGAACGTGTTTCGACGCTGGACACAGCACACCAGGCAATAGCCGATGGTACCGGCAGGGATACCGGCACAGCAGTAGAGCGGGCAATGCTCGAAGCCCTGAAGAGTCGTTACCCGACTGATCCGGAAACAGAAGACTTTGGCCCTTTCAATGATGCGTTTGTTGAGGCGATGCGACCCGTTTACGAAGCGAACCGGGACGATCTTGATGTCGCGAGCGTCTTTGCCGAATCATTGATGGGCAGAACACCGTGGGCGCTGTGGGATGTAGCAACCGGGGAACCCCAGGAAGGTGCCTCAACGCTCGAAGCAAAAGATGTTCTTGAAACTGCTTTTAAGAATCATGTTATGGCCTGGTCGCACCCGGGCCTGTTACATATGTATGTCCACCTGATGGAAATGTCAGCAACGCCAGAGGCAGCCTTGCCGCATGGCGACAGCCTGGCGACGCTGGTGCCGGATTCGGGCCACCTGGTCCACATGGCAACTCACATCAATGTGCTTTGCGGCGAATACCAGAACGTGGTTCATCGCAACCACCAGGCCGCACGCGTTGACCGCGAGTTCGCAGCACTCCGCGGTGCGAAGAACTTTTACACGGTCTACCGGATTCATAATGTGCACTTTGAAGCATATGGTGCCATGTTCCTGGCTCAGCGGGAGGTTGCTCTCACTGCTGCTCAGGAACTCCAGGACCTGTTGCCGGTGTCCGTCGTGGCGTTTTTGCCGGATTTGTTCGAGGCATTCTGGGGCATGGTCACTCATGTCATGGTACGTTTCGGCATGTGGCAGGAACTGGTTGATCAATCGTTGCCTGAAGACGGGGATCTGTTTTGTTTTACGACGGCCCTGATGCGTTATGGTCGAGTTATTGCCTTCGCCAACCTTGGGCAAAATGAGGCAGCGCGCGAAGAACTGAGCGCACTCTTTGCTGCAAAAGAAGTGGTCGACCTGAAGAAGTCGCGGTTCATGTTCAATAACCCGGCCACTGATATTCTGAATATCGCCGTCGAAATGGCCCAGGGTGAGTGTTACTACAAGGCAGGCGATATTGATGTCGGCCTGAATCACCTGCGCCAGGCAACGGCGATGAGTGATGAACTGGTTTACGATGAACCCTGGGGTTGGATGCAACCGCCGCGACACGCACTGGCAGCCTTGCTGATGGAACAGGCGCGGTTTGATGAGGCTGAATTGCTCTATCGCGCAGACCTTGGGATATCCGATGATCTCGCCCGTATCCATCAGCATCCGAATAATGTCTGGGCTCTGCATGGGTTGCATGAATGTCTAGAGCGACGTGGAGAAACCCAAGAGAGCCGGCACATCAAGCTGCAACTGGACAGGGTGCTGGCTCGTTCGGATGTAAGCGTCGGTTCTTCCTGCTATTGCCGAACGCTGAGCACATGATGGGGTCTGTCGGATTATCCTGCGTCCTTTAGTTTTAATGCTTCCCGAAGCTCTCTGTTCACTGCTGCAAGACGGCTGATGAAACCCATATGTCGGTGTACATAACAGACATGGCTCGTGGTTGACGGCCCTTAGGGCTACGGGAAAAACCTGACTGAAGGAGTCTGCAATGCGACTGTTACACATCCTTGCCTTTCTGATGCTGGCGTCATGTGCGAGTGTTGATCAACCCATGAATAGCACTGGCTATGCCACAACGGATGATGGCGTCCAGATTCACTACCGTCTGATGGGACCGAAGGATGCTCCCGTTATCTGGGTTGGCTATCCCTGGACAAAAGGCTGGTCAGATGTGATGGAAGAAATGGGTGCTGGGCACGACGAGGACGAAAAGGCTCAGCAGATTATCTCGACGCTGACCTCGAAATACCGTGTGCTTTATGTGGACTACCCGCGTGGAACTGGCGACAGTACAGGTCCGCTACCCGGTGATCTGAAAGCTGATACGGTCGCAAAGGATTATGTCGCTGTCGCTGATGCAGCTGGCGTTGACAGGTTTGTGGCCATGGGATTCTCCTGGAGTGCCGGTTTTGGCATCCATGCGGCCGCTCGCACCAAACGGGTTGCGGGCCTGATCATCGGCGGCTGGCCGGTATTGGACGCACCCCATGAAGAGATTCTCGGCATGTCCGCTGCCAATACAAACGCCTTGCCTGCAGGTCGCGCGAAACAGGTCTTGGGTTCAAACGTGAACTACTACCAGAGCATCATCGACAGCAACTGGGATGCACAAGCTGCAGTGGAGTTCATGTCTGATCGGGCAGGGATGCTCTATCTGTTTGTTGGTTCAGAGGATGTCGGGGTGCCTGGCATGGGTCTCACCGTACCCGTTGCTGAGCCAATCATCGAGCACAAGGAACAACTGGAAGCGAAAGGCTGGAAGGTTGTCGTGGTCGATGGCTACGATCATATGAATTTGCCTGTGGATGCCTGGCTGTCTGGGGCTTTGGCGTATTTCGAAGGAAAGACCTGGTGAGTTTCTCTCTCCCCAGCTATTCGGTTTGCTCCGCATCGCGGTCTGAGTTCCGTGTCAGGTTATCGCGGGCACGGCTCAGGGCTGTTCATGGCCGTCTGCTGATCGGTATGCCCCGCATCGTGGTCTGAGGTCGCTGTCAGATTACCGCGGGCAGGGCTCAGGGCTGTTCATGGCCGTCTGCTGATCGGTTTGCCCCGCATCGCGGTCTGAGTTCCCTGCCAGCTTATCGCGGGCAGGGCTCAGGGCTGTTTCAATTCGTCGCTTTCGATCTGTCCGTCCACCATGTGAACCAGTCGGCGCGCTCTCTCCATGACCCGGGGGTCGTGAGTGGAAAAGACAAAAGTGGCCTGGTGGCTCTGGTTGAGTTCCTGCATCAGGTTGAGTAACAGGACGGCCGTTTCTGAATCCACGTTGGCGGTTGGCTCGTCTGCGAGAATGACGGCAGGGTCGGATGCCAGTGCCCTGGCAATGGCGACCCGTTGCTGTTGTCCGCCGGACAGCTCCGATGGACGACGATCTTCCAGTCCTTCGAGGCCTACAGCCTTGAGCAGCGTCATGACTTTTTCTTTGCGTTCGCTCAGTGATACACCCTGCACAGACAAGACCAGTTCAGCGTTTTCATACGCAGTCAGCACGGGGATAAGGTTATAAGACTGGAAAACGAAACCAATGCGGTCCCGCCTGAGGATGCTCAGTTCCTGGCGATTCATGCTGGTCAGGTCCTGGCCTTCAATAATCACCCGACCACTGGTCGGGTGGTCCAGGGCGCCGATCAGGTTCAGTAGCGTTGTTTTCCCGGAACCGGATGGGCCGCAAATTGCGGTAAATTCTCCCGAACTGACCTGTAGTGACAGGCTGCGTAGTGCCGCGACCTCGACCTTGCCCTGCAGGTAAAGCCGAGAGACATTCTCAACGGTGATGATATTGGTTCGCTCCATCGCTTACTCCATTTTGATAGCAGCGACAGGCTCAACAGTGCCGGCCCGCCAGGCTGGATAGACGCCCGCCAGGAGGGTTGCGACCGTTGCTGCAACGGCTATATAGACGACACTTTCAGTATAAATCCCGACTTTGAGGACGGTTGACATGGCTACACCAGCGATATCCATGGAACCCTGATCCGCTGCCAGCTGGCTGATATCGATTCCCACTGACTCCAGGTAAAAGTAGGGCCCGACCGTGATCAGCGCCGCTCCGATGAGACCGACGATAGCAAGCCACAAGCTCTCCATCATGACGAGCCCGAACAGTCGCAGCGGTGAAAAACCGATGGCCATCAGGATGCCGAACTCGCGTAATCTTTCCATCACGCTGACGAACAGGGTGTTGAAAATCCCTGCAACGACCAGCAGGCCGATAAAGGCGGAAATAAAACGTGTCCCACCCACCTTCATGGCGATGAATCCGGCCAGCTCCGGCTGGCTGAGGTTCCAGGGTAGAACGGCGACGTTGGCGTCCTCAGGAACTTTCGCCAGGATGTTGTCGGCGACGGCGGCTGTATGCCGACGGTCATCGACGAAAACGGAGATTTTTGTTACCTCATCGGCCTGGTAGCCAATGGTTTTGCGCACGGATTCGATGGGGAGAAGGCTGAGGCCGGCATCGAGATTAGGTGCGCCGGTGCTGATTGTCCCGGACAATCGGGCCAGGCCACTGATAAGTTCGCCTTGCTTGTCCGTCAATGTGTAGACGATTCTGTCGCCGATTTCTGCATCCAGGTTCTCGGCGAGTTTAGCGCCCAGGATAATGCCGGTTTCGTCGGGTTCAGAAAACATGCGGCCGGAGACCAGGGCATCCGGACTGAGCAATGACAGTGTAGCGGCATCTTCAGAATAGGGGTCAAAAGCGATGAATGACGCGCCAAAGCTTTCCGCACTCGTGTTTAACATGATGGGACCCGTGATGCGACCCGTGACTCGCTCAACAGATGGGTCGCTGGTCGCCGCATTGATCAGTTCATCTGTCTGGCCAACAGTTTTTTTCAGGCTTGGGGTGTCCAGGTATTCCGGGTGTTGAATGGTGACATGACCTCCACCGAGCCGTGCGGCGAGGTCTATCATGTCAGCCCAGTTCCGGTCCTGCATAGCGGTAAACATGATTGCAATAAAGACACCGAAGGAAATCGAAGACAGGGTCAGCAGGGTGCGGCGCCGGTTGCGCCATAGGTTACGCCAGGCGATAGCAGGTATGTTCTGATTATTCATAAGACCTCCTATTGATGGTGGATTGCTTCCAGCGGCGTGATTCTCGCCGCTTTAAGAGCGGGATACAGGACACCCAGCACGACGATTACCAGCATGGTTGTCAGTGGCATGTAGATGGTCCTGGCAGTGACGACGCCGGTCCAGATGGGGTCGAAGGACAGTCCCATTACAGAGACTCCTGACAAGAGGGTCATGTTGATACCCACATCGGTCAGGAACCAGAGTGCTGGGATACAGAGCAGAAACGCCAGGACAATAGCAACCAGAGCCTGGATAGCTCCCTCAAGCAGGATCAGTGACAGCACTGACGCAGGACCCACGCCGATCGCTTTCAGTATACCGAACTCCCGGACTCTCTCAAAAACAGCCATTAACATGGCGTTCAGTAGCAGTATAACCACCGCGAGATAGATGATCAGAAAACCGACCTGAATCAATTGCAGGGCAGAGTCGATCATTGATGCCAGGATGGGTGAGAGTTCTCGCCAACTCTTGACTTCGAGCTCCTGGTTCGCGGTTGCCAGTTTCACATCGATGAGAGCCTGGTCCAGTTCTACTCCTTTGGGGCGCTTGACGACCAGTCGATGCGCACCGCCCTCTAAGGCGTAAAAGTCCCTGAAGGTGCTGCCCAGCATGAAAACACCGCCCCGGTCAGTAACTTCAGAAATTGAACTCAAAATTCCCCGTACAGTGAAGAGATCATTGGCCATGCTTCCGTCATAGGCCTGGCTCAATAGCACCAGTTCATCACCGACTGACACGCTGAGCGAGCGTGCCAGTAACCGGCCAACGACTACACCATGGGGATCAGATTCACTTAACCAGTCACCGTCGCTGATACGTTCAAAGACCAGGCTGACGTCTGCGTCATCGTTGAGAGACAGACCAAAGATGGCAGCCCCAGAAGACGTTTCATCGGATGCGACAAGTCCGCTGCCCAGCAGCCTTTCGGCTGTCTGGTAGTCGATGCTCTCAAGTTTATCAGCAACGTTGGTCGAGGCCGCCATGCTGTTGTAGATAGAGGGGTTGTTTCGGTAGGACGGGTCATGGATCTGGATATCACCGATTTCCACATCGGTGATTTTCGCTTCCATTTTCTTCAGCATGCCTTCGTAGAAGGAGGTCACACAAATCATCATGAACAGCGAAAAAGTCATCGCCGCGATGGTTACACCGCTCCTGCGTGTATTGCGCCAGACATTGCGCCAGGCCATTTTTGTTACCTGCACGGATACACCCTGCTTGTCTTGCGGCCAAGGATGTTGCCATTGTAACTGAGTCTGACGGTTTTATCCTTGCCTGGGCATTGCCCCCGACAGATCAACTCAGTGTCTGCCGCTTCAGTTCACCACCCTGCATGATGACGGGCATATGGGTCTGGAACTTTTCAAAAATGGTGATGTTGTCGAAAGGCGACTCATCCAGAACAATTAGATCCGCTTTGGCTCCCGCTGCAATGACGCCCAGTTCCCCCTTGCGCTGCATGATCTCGGCATTGATTGACGTTGCCGAGCGGAGAATGTCGATTGGCTTGTCGACATCAGAGCGGTATCGGAACTCACTAGACTGCAGATCGTGGTAGCGAGTGCCGAAAATGTCAGTACCCATGCCAACTTTGACCCCGGCACGCTGGCAGTTTTCAATAGAGCGCAACATCAGTTCATATACGCCCTGAATCTTTTCAACACTCTCGGGGCGCATATTTATTTCTTCTTTAAAGTCGGTAATCTGTCTGACCACTGCGAGCGTAGGTACCGTGTAGGTTTCACCTGAATCTGCAATCAATTTCGCCGTTTCTGGAGAAATTTCCGTTGCGTGGTCAATAGATCGAATCCCCGTTTCAACGCAACGTCTTGCCCCTGCGTCTGTGTGGCAGTGAGCCACGACATATTTACGTCTTGTTCTAGCTTCTGTCACTGCCGCGATCAACTCATCATTTTGAAACTGCGCCATCCACATAGGGTCTGATGGTGAAGCAACGCCGCCGGAGATAAACACCTTGATATGATCCGCACCACGATGCAGCTCCTCTCTTGCGACTTTGCGCACCTGGTCAGGACCGTCGACCAACTGGCAGATAACACCAGAGTAGGCACAGTTACAGGGTTCTTCATGGTGGGGTAGACGCATATCACCGTGCCCCCCGGTCTGGGATAAGGCTTTACCGCCGTAATAGAACCGCGGACCGTTAATCAGCTTCTCTTCAATGGCGAGATGCAAACCGATATCACCACCACCGGGGTCACGCACGGTGGTGAATCCTCGCTGCAGAGCATCGTTCAGGTGTTTAACGGCGTAGGAGGCCAGTAGTGGCTTCGGCATACGATCAAGCCATTGAATGTCGAAGGTCGCAGAGTAAGCGTGGAAATGGTTATCGATCAGGCCTGGCATCAGGAACCTGCCCGCACAATCAATAACCTCATCGGCACTGGATGAACACTCACCGGAACCCGCTTCCCGAATCGTGTCGTCTTCGACAAGAACAAAACCGCTCTCGATCAGTTCTTCGTTTTCACCATCAAAAATAGTGGCGTTTTTAAGTAGAATCATTTGTTTATCTCTTCTTATTCCCTGACCAGTGTCATGTTGGTAATAGTGACCTGGTCAGACAGGATCTGGCCCTTTATCACTTCAAAATCAACGTCAGCATCAGCCGGTAAATCCTGGATGGCGTCCAGCACTTCCATACCACGCACAACCCTGCCAAACGTGGCATAACCGTGTCCGTCCCGGGGTGGTTCTGCAGGACCGGTATTCAACACGGTATTATTGCTCATGTTAAAGAAAAACTCTGAGCCTGCAGTGCCGGGATCAAGCCTGGCATAAGCGATGGTTCCACGTTCATTGGGTATGCCTGTTGTATCCGTCGTCTCGTGTTCAATCGGTGGGACAGGTGGTGCCGTGGCCTCGGTTGGCTTGATTTCTCCTGCCATGACAGGTCCAAACAGCCCACCTTGAACCACTCCAATGGAACTGCCGTCTGCCTTTTGTTTAACGACACGATAAAAGCTTGTGTCCATGTAGTGGCCCCCTTCGACATAGGTCATGAAATTTGCCGAAGAAATTGGCGCTCGTTCGGGGTACAGGGCAACTTCTATGTCACCCATGCTGGTTTCAATGATGACGCGCAAGGTTGTGTCCTCCGGGTTTTCCGATACCCACCATTCGCGAAATGGTGAAGTGCTGTTAGGTTCCACCCAATCGATGTGTTTTGAGAATTGTGCCGATGGGAAGTCGTTTCCAATCCCGCGGACATACTTGTCGAAAAAGCCCACGACGAAGTCGTTTTGAATTTCCAGGATGGCCTCGCCAGGAATGTCCCCATACAGAGGTATTTTTAGCGGGTTGCGGGCAAAGTAGGCAAGATCTGAGACACCAAAGTGTGAGACATTATTGACCTTCAATCGAATAACGTCCCTGCTGAGCCCTGCCAGTTCATGGCGTTCGTAAGAGAAGTCATTAAAGGCAGCCGGCTCTTCTGTGCCATCACCCAGCTGGTCTGCTTGGATGCTGTAGTCCCCATAAAACATCATGAAGGGCCTGGGTTGCTGGGTGTTGGCTACGTCGAGATCAAAGTTTCCCCCGTCGAGGTTTACACCGGCTGCACAACGCTCATCGACAAGACAGACGCTGCCTGTAGTAGAACCACCAAAGGACATCCCCATCTGACCGGTTGCATCAAAATTGCTGGCCTCGGTAATGGCTTTTACGCTCTCGGGTACATCACCTGCGGCAAGCGCATCATGGACGAAGATCCTGTCATCGCGCCAGACGTCGACGCTAATCGCCAGTCGAACGCCGTTATCAACCAGGCCAACGAGATGCTTGTTGAACCCATCAAGGCGAATCTTGAAGGAATCACCGAGGAAGTAATCACGCATGTCGTCCGAAATGCTGCCTCCTGCCAATTCCTGCATGGATTCAAGCACAGCTGGATCCTGGGAAAGGAGTCTGCCGTCGTCGAGGACAACAGCTGATGCATCACCCGTATGGCTGATGCTGAAGACAACGTAACCATGGCTCGCGAGTTCTTCCATCAATACGGTGTTTTGCCCCATGAATGAGGTGAAGCCGTGACTGTAGATGACAACAGGAAGGTCACTTGCACCTTCAATCAGTGGTGCATCTTGATAACTATTGGTCAAGGCGTGCTTCGTGTACTGAAACAGGAAGGGCACACCCAGCACCCTGGCCATACCCGTTGCGGTTGTTACGGCCTCTGTTTCGGTGAAGTAGGGGCGGCGTTTAAACCCTTCGGTTGTTTCAGCCGGGTACCAGACCCTGACTGGCAGCGGGCGTGGTCCCTTCACGCCGTGAAGGTCCATTCTCGAATCATCGGTGACGTGAAAATCCATAACGCCGACCGCATGTTGGCCTGTTGGGGCAGGCAGTTGATTCACAGGGAATTGGACAATCAGAAAAATACCCAGTATGCCGACTATTGTCGTCAGGGTTCGGGAAATCTTAGGTGTTGAAGTCTTCGCAGGTTTGTTGCGAGCTCTGTTCACCGACAGAACCACCAGCACGATAAGGCCGAGAAGTGTAGCCAGCGCAGCCTGCCACCGATGATCTGCAACCGCGTAGATACCGCTCAGGCTTAGGAGGGCAGAGAAGGTCAGTCCCAGAGTCTCTTGGCGGCGCCACCAGGCGATTACGAGGACGATAACCGAGATAATCACAATGTAGTCGATCAGGATCATAGTTCGTGTTCCTTGTTACTGTTGTTTGGCGTTTGCTTCAGCACCTACTGGGTCCATGTCGGCGAGAGCTTCAGCTTCCGCGTCAAGCTGATCGTGTCCTTGAACCTCGTAGGGTTGCGGATTGATATTGAGTGTCATGCCGGATATTACGTTGATATACCTGTGGTATTCGACGCAAAAGCGAGCCCCCGACCTCAGGAGGCTGATGATCTCTGAATTGACGCGAGAACAGTTAAGAACCGGTCTTCAGGCGAAATAGTGGCAATCTGTTTAATGAAGCAGAGTATCAGGTTAAACATTGAATCAACTGATCAGCTTGTCTGGCTGATCAGAGAGCTGAGATTTCTGCAGAAGGCTTCATACTGATCGTCAGTGGAATTTCCAATCACGACCAGTTGATCAATGCCTGATGTCTGTGCAGTTTCCAAGAGCCATCTCGGTCCGGCCACTTGCAGCAGATACCTTTGCGCTCTTACATCGTCCTCAATAGTAAGCCAGCCTTTGATGCGATAAATACATGCTGGAATATCGTTCAGCTGTTCAAATAAGACATCGCCGCAAACCGGACCGGTCAGTTGAATAACTGATGATGTGAATCGCGAGAAATCGTGAGTACGCTGTTCTGGCTCCGGTCTGGCGCCTCTCGTGCCGGAACCCAGCAGTGTTCCCGAAAGATCATTACAATCGTTCAGAAAAATTACCGGTCTTCCTGGTGCCAGTTTTCCAATTCCTGACTGCCAGACAGCCAGGTCGTCATCTGATTCTGTTTTGCTCAATGCGACGATATGCGAGGCGTCTATCTGACGCATTAGCAGAGGGGCGATAGCGGGATTCGATTTCAGCACTCCTAAATTTCGGGCGTCAACCAGGACGACAATACCGTCAAGCACGGTTGCGTCGTTGTTTGAAACCGTTTGGGCCAGGCTTACCGGATCGCCGATCCCGCTTGCCTCCAGGATAATGTGATCGGGCGCCTTGTCCCCCTCTCCAGCCTCAGTCAGCAATTCATCGAGATTGTCTCCGAGCACGCAGCAGGCACAACCGTTTTCCAGTTGAATGGTGTTAGCGGACCGGGTGCGGATGAGTTCTGCGTCGATATTAACGGTCGCCATATCATTGACGATGGCAAGTACGTTACCGGGTTCTTCTTCAAGGATGTTACACAGCAGCGTTGTTTTCCCTGAGCCCAGGAAACCCGTCAAAATAGTGACTGGAATCTTCGACAGATGGGCGGTATTGGCCTCGCTGTCCTGAGGTCTTTTTTCCGTTGGCGGGCCACCAATGGTAGAAAGCAATCTATCCCAGGCAATCCTCAGCCTGTCTTCGTCTGAGTCTGCCAAGTTCAGTTCGTTGCTATGTCGCTGCATTGAATTCCCCGGCTAACACAGTGCCATGGACGCCGATGTTCCTGATGTGAGCAGGGTCAACGTCATAGGGATCTTCGTTGAGGATGGCGAAGTCAGCGTGTTTCCCAGCTTCGATACTGCCGAGGCAGTGATCCCTGTTGAGGACGAACGCCGCGTCAATGGTGACAGCACGCAATGCCTGCTCAACTGATATGCATTCGCCAGGTGCAACAACGGTTTTGTTATCGGCGGCAATTCGGTTGACCGCAATCCAGACAGCCGTCAGTGGATGCATGGGCGCCACCACCAGATTGTAGTCGGAGTGCAGGGCAAATGTTGCACCTGACCGCACGAGCGAACCCAGTCGTGCGGTCGCTTCTGATCTGTCTGGCCCAAAGCCGCTGTCGGCATGGATCTGTGAGCGGTAGTGTACAAAGTAGGCGTTAACGCTGGCGAGACCACCCAGTGCTGCCAGGCGGCGGGCCTGTGCCGGTGTGCTGATGCAATAGTGTTCGATAGTAAACCGGTGATCGAATCGCGGTGACTTGTTCTGCAGTGCATTCAACGTATCCAGTGTCATATCCACCGTTTCATCGCCATTAGCGTGTGAATGGATCTGGATGCCGTTCTCCCAGAATGGCAGCATTCGTTCGACCATGTCGTTCCACGGCACCTCCCCGGTGAGCCCCTCTTCGCCATCCAGGTATCCGGGGTAGTTCAGGCGTAAGGTCATGGATGGATATGAGCCGTCATTGACGTATTTCACACCGTGAACCGCCAGACGGTCAGTCGCTTTCTTCGCCATGTCGTCGTAGAACTTCAGAAAGTCATCGCCAAACCGACGTCGCAAGACGGGTTCGAAGGGGACGAGCAGCATTCTCATTGGCAGATCGCCATTTGCCATGGCCGTTTCATGGTCGTCCCATTCCCGGTCAAAGGAATCCATGCCGTAGATCATATCGGCGCTGGTCGTGACACCGGCTGCAACTGCAATCTGACCCTGGGTTTTCAGGGCCGTCAGTCCGAAGCCCTGGTTGTACAGCTGCTCGCGCACGGGACGTGAGGCGACAGCGGTGGCTTCAGTCTCGATAAACCAGCCATTCAGTCGGCCATCGGGAAAGCGACCCAGGCCATGGATTCGGCTGTCTTCGGTGACGCCGGTCTTCTCAATCATCGGTGTATTGGTATAGATGATGTGCGGTGCGTAACAGACTACCCAGATGGGTATATCCGTCGAGATTGCATCGAGCAGATCCCTGTCCAGGTGACCCTGCTGCATGCCAGGGTCGTATCCCCAGGCGAGAATGGGCGCGGGTCCCTTTTCCGGAGCTTCGTTTCTTCCGGCAACAAGAGTGCGCAATCGTTCCAGTACGGCATCCCGATCAGGTAAGGGGGCGACAGATTTACCTTGCGCATCGGTCGTTGCAATGGGACCGACATAGTTAAGACCCATGTAGGTACCGGATAAGCGCAGGTGCGTGTGAGGGTCGATGAACCCTGGCAGGATGATCTTGTCAGCGAAACTGTCATCAATTTCGTGGTCGTAACGTTTAAGCCAGGGCTGCATTGTCGACAGTGAACCGACTGAAACGATTTTCCCGTCAGCGATAGCGATCGCGTCGGCCTGCGGTCGCCCCTGATCCATCGTGTGAATTCGTTTGGCTGTCAATACTTTGAGTTTGTCCATGGTGCCTGTTGAAACCTCAAATTATGAAATGGCATCGCTCACGCGGTAAGCCTCGCTCGGAAGACCACAGCCCGTTTTGTTGATTCATGCTCGTAAAGACGTTTTGCAAGGCCTGTGACCACAATCGTATTGTGGAAATGTACTCCAACGTGCGTCTAGATTGTAACCATGAAGCGGGGTGTATTGTGCGGGCTTTGTTTTTACCAGTTTGTTTTGTGTTCCTGAGCGCTTGTTCCGACGTTTCAACGACTGAGGGAAACACTCCTATGCAAGCAGTGAGTCCACAATTACCGAAACCATCGGGGCCTAACCAGGTTGGCGTGATGAACTTCGAATTGGTTGATGCAAGTCGACCCGAACTACCTGGCGGGGACGCACCCCGACGAATTCCTGTAATGGCCTGGTACCCGGCAGCCGAAGTTTCCGGTGAACCCCGACTGTATGCCAAACCGAAAGAGTTTGAGCATCAGGTTAAGCCGATGCGGGAGTGGCTGAATTTTGCCGTTGAGGATATCAGTGGAATATTGGCTGCTTATAAAAGCATGCGAACGAATTCATACGAGGGTGGGCCAGTAAAAGAACTTGGCAAGGTCCCGACACTGGTGTTCTCCCACGGTGGCTTTGCCTATCTGCAGACCAACACGGTGCTGATGGAGCACCTGGCTAGCCACGGTTACCTGGTGCTTTCGATCTCTC
>CAXPUI010000225.1:0-2406 GCA_964220205.1 Candidatus Allofontibacter communis
CAGGTTGAACCATTCGATATCGACACCGAGTGGGTGGCTGAGATCAACGGCCATGAAATGAGCGACTATCTGGAGTGGATGTCAGTCTGCTGTGTCATTACACCGACCGGCCTACCAAGCATATCCATGCCCTGTGGGTTTTCAGACGCGGGTCTACCGGTGGGCCTGCAGATCGTTGGTCCGCCGGGAGCCGACCTTGAGGTCCTCCAGATGGCCAAGGCTTTTGAGGCCGCCACCCATTATGCCGACCAACTCCCTGCCGTTCTAAACGAGTCACCCTTAGATGAGTCATAATCTTTATCAGCGTTTTGCCAGTCACTTTCCCAGCGATCTGGACAGTCCTGTCCTGGTCGACAACAACGGCGTTATCGCCACTTACCGCGATCTCACGGAACAGTCCGCCCGCATGGCGGGCGCGCTGACCACCTTGGGCGCTGTTGCGGGGGACAGGGTTACCGTTCAGGTAGAAAAGTCCATCGACGCTCTGTGGCTCTACCTGGGCTGCCTGAGAGCTGGCCTGGTGTTCCACCCCCTCAATACGGCTTACCAGTCCAGCGAGCTTGAATACTTTCTTGGCAATGCGGAACCAAGAATCGTCGTGGGCGATAACCACACCACAGCACTGCTGGCGGACATTGCCGGGCCGGACTCAGTGGTAACAGATATCACGAGTCTGGTGGCGGCAGCGCAGGCATCGCCAACGGATTTTGCCACTGTAGCCTCGGCACCGGATGACCTGGCAGCACTCCTTTATTCATCGGGAACAACCGGCGTCCCCAAAGGCATCATGCTGTCGCACAACAATCTCGTTTCCAACGCTGAAACACTGGTATCGGCATGGGGCTTCTCTGCCAACGATACACTGCTGCACGCTCTGCCTATTTTTCATGTCCACGGCCTGTTTGTCGGTCTCAGTTGCGCGCTGATGAGCGGCTCCGCCATGTACTGGCTGAACGCCTATGCCGTTGATCCCGTGCTCAACGCCCTGCCTCAATGTTCGGTGATGATGGGTGTGCCGACCTACTATACCCGGCTGTTGTCCGCTGAAAACTTTAGCGAGAGTCACGCCGAATCTGTCAGGCTGTTCATTTCCGGTTCCGCGCCCCTGTTACCGGAAACCTTCCAAGCCTTTGAAGCGCGTACCGGCAAGAGGATCCTGGAAAGGTATGGCATGACAGAAACCGGCATGAACTCGAGCAACCCGCTTGACGGGGAACGGCTGGCGGGGACCGTGGGGCCAGCGCTGCCGGGAGTCACCATCAGGGTCACTGACGCACAAAACGAACCTGTTCCAACTGGCGAAGTGGGCTCGGTGCAGGTCAAGGGGCCCAATGTGTTCCAGGGTTACTGGAGACTGCCTGACAAAACTGCCGAAGACTTTACACCAGACGGTTTCTTCAATACCGGCGACCAGGGCACGTTGAGCAAAGAGAATTACTTATCGATAATCGGTCGTGAGAAAGACATGATTATCAGTGGTGGTCTCAACATCTACCCCAAGGAAATCGAACTGCTCCTGGACGAGCAACCTGGCATCCAGGAGTCGGCCGTGTTTGGTGTAGCGCACGCGGACTTTGGTGAAGGTGTCGTTGCTGCTGTTGTCGAGACCAGCCCCGGCCAACTCACTGCCGCAGACGTCGTTCAATCCGTCAGGTCAAAATTGGCCGGTTTTAAAGTCCCTAAAGCTGTCGTCTTTCTGCAAGAACTGCCGAGAAATACGATGGGCAAGGTACAGAAAAAGCAGCTAAGGGACACCTACAGCGAACTGCTGTCCTGACCATGACTGCCTGTATCCCGGATGTGTACGGATAGCCCGGTGGGGATGCCTAGACAACAATGCTGGAAGCTCCACCATGAATAAATTTGTTCGGATTTACCTGCTTCCCGGCGCTGTACTCCAGTCTGTAGTGGTCGCGGGCGGCTACGGTACGGGGCGGGAGGTCGTCGAGTACTTCACTACCCAGGGCATTTATTCAGGTCTTCTGGGGATCCTGGTGGCCTCAATCACCATGGGCGCCATTTTCTGCCTCTGCCTCGAACTGTCCAGAGTTTTTCAGGTATACAACTATCGAACTTTCTTCCAGGTACTTCTAGGCAAGAGCTGGTTCCTGTTCGAGATCGTTGCCGGGCTCATGTTCATGCTGGTCATCGCTGTCATTGGCTCTGCCGCCGGTGAGGTGTTGTACAACGAGCTTGGCCTGCATCCGATGGTGGGCGTGGTTATTATGCTGGCTGCTGTGACCTACCTTATCTTTTATGGACGTGAACTGATCACCCGCCTGCTGGCCTACTGGAGCATATTGCTCTATGCGATTTTTATCATTTACATCATCGCGGTCCTCACCCTGTTAACGGATGACATCAGCCAGGGAATGGCAAACTCCGACAATAAATCAGGCTGGCTCC
>CAXPUI010000226.1:0-4231 GCA_964220205.1 Candidatus Allofontibacter communis
AGAGTGACTGGAGTTCAGACGTGTGCTCTTCCGATCTCCATGCTGTCAGCGAGGCGTTGCTGACCCTGGATGAGCTCTGCGATGTTGTTCGGCACGTGGTGGCACGCAGTGACCTGCAGGTGATTGCTGATGCTGGCGTTGGTTTCGGCGATGCCGCTCATATGAGTCGCACGGTTACCCAGCTTGAGGCGGCGGGTGCCTGGGCTATCGAGATAGAGGATCAGGTTGCACCGAAACGGGTGAGTCATCATCGTGGCATCGAGGAGCTCGTGTCGCTGAATGAGATGGTCGATAAAATTGAGGTGGCTAATGAATCCCGAAAGCAGGCGATGATCATTGCGCGTACGAGTGCGTTTGCCCATGAGGATCTCGAATCTGCCCTGGAGAGAGCGCAGGCCTATGTGGGCGCGGGGGCGGATATGATTTTGTTGGTGGCTCGGGGAGCTGCTGACTGGCAGGCCGTTAATGCTGTCTTGTCGGTGCCGCTGGTGACGTTCGGTACGCTTGATGCGTCAATGACTGACCAGTGGGAGAGTTTCGGCGTGGACTATGTGATTGATCCTTTCAGTGCTCAGGTGCTGCAGGTCCAGGCTCTGCAGAGTCTTTACGGGAGTTTTGCTGCCGGGCATGCTCCGGCGGTCAATCGGAAGAAGCTCTTCGAGGTCTACAATGAGCTTGATACGCTGGCTGGATTCGATGGCCTCTATGCCATCGAGGATCGCACGGTGCTAGGCAAAGACACGGTGCTAGGCAAAGAATAGATGGGTGGTAACGTCGTGACGGTGAATGTCATGACGTCGACGTTGCGGCGTTGAATGCTCCGTAGCGCTGAGATGCTGAAATGTTGAAATGCGGAAATATTGAAATATAGGAATGTTGAAAGAAAGGCCCTGGGATCCCGCTTACCAGAGAGGCAAAAATTGTAAACGGGGCCAGGGCACAAAAGGGGAACGGGTCAGCGGCGTCCTTGGGATCTGCCGCCAGTGATGTGAGGATGCGACATCAACGGGTTGTGCTGTTTAACGGTCAATGCAGCGTCTCCGACAGGTCTATGCCTTCGGTCTCTGCGATTTGTTCCAGTGCACCCTCGAAGAGCAGGCGTGCCTGTGCGGCGACGAGGCGTAGTTCTTCGTGCAGTGCCTGATCCTTCGCTGACGTGTTTTGGCAGGTCAGGCTGTATTCCTCGAAACTGGTAATGTCTGCCAGCAGGCTGGCGACATGCTGCGGGCACTCGCACTTGACGGTTTTGGACATGGCTGCAGCTCTGCTCAAGACAGCGTCAGAATATCGGCGCTCCGGAATGCCCTCTGCTGGTCGGCCCCCGCGTGCTTTGCCGAAGATGGCTATCTGCTGAATAAGAGACTTGGGGGGAACAGGGGCCTTCAAGCAGACGACACCGCTTCGCAGCAATGTCTTCTGATGGCCAGGTTCGCATTGTTTGAAAACGATCAGGACGCTGATGCCCCGGCGCTGAGCTTCGAGAAGCGTGGCAACGTCACGTTCAGTCACGGCGCGTAGTTCGGCGACCATGACATCGCCCCCTTCTACTTGGTCCAGCAGTGTGTCGTTGAGTCGACCTTTCTGGAGATCGATATGAACATTGGCGGGTATGTCGTCCGAGTTCGCGTCCAGGACAGCGCAGATCATGGTGCCAACGACTGTCACGTTAAGAGTTCGGCAGTCATTGTCTTGATCCAGTTCCGGATCAAGGGTGTACCACTGGTCTTCCCCGATCTTGGCGAGATCCCCGATTCGGTAGCCGGTGTTAATGAGGCGGCGGAGTATTTTCAACCGCTCCAATTGCTGAACGGTGTAGTAGCGACGGCCGTTGGTGGCCCTGTCCGGTATTAAGAGTCCCAGTCTTGACTCCCACTTGCGAAGTTGATGAGTCGAGAAGCCTGACAGTCGCGCGACAGTACCGATGGGATATTGAGGGCTCTCCTTCATAGTATTCAATGTCTAAGAACTTCAACCATGTTTACGACAGCAGGGCTTTTTTGGTTCATCACTGTTTACAGGAACGTGGACACATCAAGCCGATGACAGCTTTAGGTCTTCAGAAGTCTGCTCGATCGCGATAGAAAGACGGCATGCTTGGTGTGATGGGGATGAACGGAGCCGCCAGCAGTCGCAAAACGCAACAAGATAATTCGCAATATGCGATTATTTGCGGTTCATAGCTTGCTTGTTGCATTATGCAACTATTCATAGACAGGTTTGACAGCCTGTTTGTTGCTTATTGCAATCGGCGATAGTTCATAACTGATTGATAGTATTGAACTTGCTGCTATTTTCGATCTCGTTGGCACATGAATTGCGTAATAAATCGCAAAATGAATGCTACCTGTAAACGGAAAGACTGGTGACCCAATGAATGAGACAGCAAAGATCTTGATGGTGGAAGACAGTCAGTCTCTGGCTGCTATCTACAGCTCTTACCTGAATAACCAGGCCTTTGAACTTTTGATTGTCGATAATCTGGCTGCTGCCAGATCAGAATGGGAGCGAATGCAGCCCGACCTGGTGTTACTTGATGTGGAACTGCCTGACGGTAACGGACTTGATCTGCTCAGGGAAAGACCGGTCGAAGAAAACGCAGCCGATGTTGTGATCATGACGGCATTTGGCTCTACCGATTCAGCTGTCGAAGCGATCAACATGGGAGCAGTTGATTACCTGTCCAAACCGTTCGATGCGGATCGACTCAATGTTACGGTCGCTAATGCATTGAAGAACCGACAGTTACGCAGCGCTGTCGATGAATACAGCTCTTTGAACAGGCGGGAGTTCTGTGACTTCATCGGCCGTTCTCTGCCGATGCAGTCAATCTACCGAATTATCGATTCTGTTGCAGTCAGCGATGCGACTGCCTTTATTGTTGGTGACAGCGGTACGGGTAAAGAACTCACAGCCTCCGCTATCCACCAACTCAGTCAACGTGCAAGTCAGCCGTTCCATGCCATTAACTGCGGAGCGATTCCCGGTGAACTGATGGAGAGCGAACTGTTTGGCCATGTCAAAGGCGCTTTTACGGGTGCAATTTCCTCAAGGGATGGTGCAGCATCGGTTGCAAACGGTGGGACCTTGTTCCTCGATGAAATCTGTGAAATGGATCTTGAGTTGCAGAAGAAAATGCTCAGGTTCATTCAAACCGGTGAGTTCCAGCGGGTTGGCAGTAACAGGGTCGAACGGGCTGATATCCGGTTCGTCTGTGCGACTAACAAGGACCCGCTGGCGGAGGTCAGGGAGGGTCGCTTTCGAGAAGACCTGTTTTATCGACTGCACGTTGTGCCTATCCATCTTCCGCCCCTGAAGGACAGGGGGCAGGACATCCTTGATATCGCTGAGACGTTTCTGGAGAAGTTCTCGGAAAGGGACGGAAAAGCGTTTACCGCGATCAGTGACGATGCGCGTTCGGTGTTGCTGTCACATCACTGGCCTGGCAACGTCAGGGAGTTGCAGAATGTGATTCAGCACGCCGGTGTGCTTAATGACGGCAACAGCCTGACAGCGGACATGCTGCAACTGGGCAATCTTACCAGCGTCCCACCCGCAGAGCCGGTGATCAGGGACGTTGTGGTGGAGACAGTACGACCGGTGCATGAAGAGGAGGCCGAACCGGTTGAATTGATATCCCGGCGGGAAATAGAACCACTGTGGATTACGGAAAGGCGTACGATAGAAGCTGCGATAGCGAGCTGTGACGGTAATATCAACAAGGCTGCAGGTTTTCTGGAAGTCGCACCATCAACGATTTACCGTAAGCTTCAAGCGTGGGAAGCCAAGGATCTGGCGAACAAGGACCAGGAAAACAGAAACCTGGAAAACAGGGACGTGGAAGACAAGGACGGTCATGTACGGGTTGATACACACAGCGTTGCGTGAAATGGTTGTCGAACATCATGGGCGGAGGGTCTTGAACTCGATAGTCGACGAGTCTGGCGTTTCCGACAATGCGTTCCTGACGATGAGAGTCTACGAAGATGCAACGACACAGACATTGGTTGATGTCGCTTCAAAGGTTCTGAATCTGCCTGCAGAAGATTGCCTAGAGATCTTTGGCGAATATTGGACCCACGACTTTGCGCCGAGAGAATATGCACAACTGATGGACTATACGGGGCAGTCGTTCTTCGAGTTTCTGGACAACCTGAATGATCTCCACGACCGAATTGCAACGGCGTTCACTGACTTCAGCCCTCCGGGCTTTCGTCTTGAGGTGGTTGATGAC
>CAXPUI010000227.1:0-19186 GCA_964220205.1 Candidatus Allofontibacter communis
GCTTCGAGCACTGAATACGATTGCTCATGCATGTGCTCTATACAGTCGGTAATCCAGTCCACATGCTGTTCAATTGAAACCAGCATGTTACTCAATACAGAGGGCGAGCCTGGCCCTGTAATGGTGAAAAGGTTGGGGTAGTCTGCCATGGAGAGCCCCAAGTAGACGCGCGGACCCGCCTGCCACTTATCACTGAGGGGCCTTCCCTGTCGGCCCCGGATATCGATGTTAAGCAGGGCGCCGGTCATGGCATCGAATCCAGTGGCGATGACGAGCGTATCCAGTTCGGTGATCTCGCCGTTGACCTGAACACCGGTAGGTGTGATCCGCTCTATGGGATGCTCTCGCACGGACACCAGGCTGACGTTTTCCCGGTTGAATGTTTCGTAGTAATCGATGTCGACACAGATCCGACGGGTGCCGATAGGGTGATTGGTTGGACAAAGCAGGTTGGCCACCTTGGGGTCATCCACTGTCTCGTGGATCTTGTCGTGAACGAATTTACGAGCAAAAGCATTTGACGTTTCGTTCAGCATTAGATCGCCAATGGCTGCCATGAAGACTGCACCCCCTCGTTGCCAGTTGAGTTCCAGCAGGTCATGGGCTTCGTCTTCTGTCAGTTTGCTGAACTCTACCGGGACTCGCGGTTCAAGTTTGGCCTTGATTTCCAGGTCGCCAAACCCGGAAGACAGACCATGCCTGAAGCTATGGCGGTGATCCTTGTAGTTTTCCTTGTACCGCTGGACCCATTGTTGATCCAGCGGCGCATTCCTGGCGGGGACGCTGAAATTGGGTGTTCGCTGAAATACGGTCAAATGGTCTGCTTCTGCAGCGATAACCGGAATGGCCTGGATTCCAGATGACCCGGTCCCGATGATGCCAACCTTCTGATCTTTAAAGCTGATCTGTTCATGAGGCCACTGGCTCGCCTGGTAATAATTTCCCTCGAAGTCGTCAAGACCAGGAATGTCCGGTTTGTGGGGTGAAGAGAGGCAGCCCGTTGCCATGATGCAGAAGCGGGCGCGAACTTCATCTCCCTGATCAGTTTTCACCAGCCAGGTGTTTGAATCGTCTTGAAATTCCGCAGTGGTGACGCGTGTTTCGAAGTGAATGTCCTTTCGGAGGTCAAATCGCTCGCTTACGTGTCGGGCATAAGCCAGAATTTCTGCCTGTGGAGCGTAGCGTTCCGACCATTGCCATTCCTGTTCAAGCTCGGCTGAAAAAGAAAAAGAGTAGGCGAGGCTTTCAGCATCGCAGCGCGCACCTGGATATCGATTCCAGTACCAGGTGCCCCCTACATCATCGGCTGATTCGAAAACTACCGCCGTCATCTTTAGAGCTCTCAGCCGATGCAGCATGTACATGCCCGCAAAGCCGGCTCCAACGATAACGGCGTCGAAGTTTTCCTTAAGTGCGGTCACTTTTACTTGGGAGCGAAACGCTGGCCAGCGTCTACCCTGATAGTCCCGCCATTCATCATGGCATTTTCGTAAATTGAAATGGCCTGGATAGCATAATGCTTAGGCAATCCCATGCGTTTGGGAAAAGCCGCGTCTTTGACAAGCGCGTTCGCGAACTCGTCGGGGATACCCTTAGTTAACCCTGTGCTGAACAGGCTCGGGGCAATAGCATTGGCTCTCACGCCTACACTGCCCAGATCACGAGCCATCACAAACGTCATACCTGCTATTCCAGCCTTGGCAGCAGAGTAACCGACCTGTCCGATCTGGCCTTCAAATGCCGCAATGGAAGCGGTATTGATTATGCAGCCTCTTTCGCCTTCTTCATTGGGTTCGTTCTCGGCCATCTTTGCGGCGACCAATCTCGAAATATTGAAGGCCGATATAAGATTAAGATCGATACAATGCTGGAACTCTTCCAGAGGATGGGGGCCTTCCTTGGTCAGGGTCCGTTTGGCGAGACCACCCCCTGCAGAATTACAGCAGAAGTGGACGCTGCCTAGTGCCTCTATCGCCGCATTGAGGGCAGTCTCTGTTCCTTCCCAGTCCATGACATTAACTTCATGAAAAGTGCCCCCAAGTTCTTCTGCCACTGCTGCACCATCGGAAGAGGGCAAGTCAAGGATAGCGACGTTACCCCCTCTGGCTTTGAATACTTCGGCAGTCGCTCGACACATGCCAGAGGCGCCGCCGACAAAGATCCCATTGTGGTCTTTAATTTCCATTTCTTTTTCCTGTTTGATCTGTGAGTGTAATCGGGCAAGCCGCGATAATCGTGAAGGGCTCCCATGTTACCAAGGGTCCGGGACAGGTCAAACTGGCTTCAGGGCCTGTTGGAAAGATTCACCGTGTTCGAAGGCTGGCAGGTGAAATATATCAGCAAGAGTTTGCCCCAGGTCCGCAAAGGATGTTCTGATGCCCAGGTCGACTTTCTTTATACCCCTGTGCCAGACCAGGAGTGGTACGTGTTCACGAGTGTGGTCGGTGCCCTCCCAGGTGGGATCGCAACCGTGGTCAGAAGTCAGCACCAGGAGATCGTTGTCTGACAGGGCTGACTGTATCTCCGGTATACGACTGTCCAGGTACTGTAGAGCTTCTGCGTAACCGATGGGATCTCTTCTGTGCCCGAAGTCCTGGTCAAAGTTCACGAGATTCGTGAAGATCAAGCCTTCCCTGCAATCTGACCGGATCGTCATTAATGTAGCATCGAGCAGTTCTTCGAGGCCATTTGCCTTGGTTGACTGGGTTATTCCCTGGTGCGCAAAGATATCTGATATTTTACCGATACCATGCACTGAGTGACCGTTCTTCTTGAGTTTCTCGAGTAAGGTTGCTGATGGCGGTTCTATGGAATAGTCCCTTCGATTGCCTGTTCTGATGAAGTCCTCTGGATTGTTGCCGGTAAACGGGCGAGCAATAACGCGGCCGATATTGTCCTTGTAAAGCAGTTCACGGGCTGTTTCGCAGAAATGATAGAGGTTCTCCAGGCCGAAGGCCTGCTCATGTGCAGCGACCTGGAAAACGCTGTCCGCGGAGGTGTAACAGATGGGTTGTCCGGTTTGCAGATGCTCGACACCGAGTTCGCGGATGATATCGGTCCCGGATGCATGGCAACAACCCAGGACGCCGGCGACACCGGTCTTTGCTGTCAGTTCGGACAGGAACGCCTGGGGAAAGCAGTCAGGTTGATTGGGATAATAGCCCCAATTGAACAGAACAGGCACGCCTGTCATTTCCCAGTGACCGCTGGGTGTGTCCTTGCCACTGCTCAGTTCACGGCAGGCAGCATAGGCACCGGTTATGCCGATGACAGGTTCGATAGCGGTGGCGGCGCCTGAAACTTTTTCGAGTGCAGCGGTCAGACCCATACGGGACAGATTGGGTAATGATAATGGCCGATGCCGGTCCCGTTCATAAGCCTGGGCAAGATGAGCAAGTGTATTGGCTCCCTCGTCACCGAATTCTCCAGCATCCGGGGCGGACCCGATGCCGAAGCCATCCACAACTAATATTATCGCGCGGCTGAACTGCATAGTTGATTATAGCCTGTTCCTGCTTCTATGACTTGTTGAGCCGATATAGTACTCTGGCCGCGAATCCAGAGCGGCTCTGTTGTGTGGCTATCATGAGAAACCGATGCTGATTGTCCAGGGACTGTTTGGCATGCTTGCGATACTGTTCGTCGGTTACCTGCTGTCTTCTGACCGAGGGGCAATCAACTGGCGGGCAGTTGGAGGTGCCTTCGCCATCCAGTTAACGTTGGGAGCGCTCGTACTCTATTTTCCGCCGGGCAAGTTGGCCCTGGAAGCAGTGGCGGCAGTTGTCATCAGTATTCTGGGTTACGCGCAGTCAGGCATGGATTTCCTGTTTGGGCAGTTTGCGTCCGGTAACAATGGATTTGTCTTTGCGCTTCAGGTACTGCCTATTATCGTATTTTTCGCTTCGCTGATTGCGGTTCTTTATCACCTTGGCATTATGGAGCGAGTTGTCAGCGTCATTGGAGGTTTCATCAGGATAGCGCTCGGTACTACGCGGGCGGAGTCAATGTGCGCCGCTACCAATATCTTCATTGGCCAGTCAGAGTCCCCAATCGCCGTAAAGCCTTTTCTGGTACACATGACCAGATCGGAGATATTTGCCGTCATGGTCGGGGGTATGGCGACGGTGTCGGGGTCAGTCCTGGGAGGCTATGCAGCAGCTGGGGTTGATATGCGCTATCTCATTGCCGCCAGCTTTATGGCCGCACCGGCAGCTTTAATGATGGCGAAGTTGATGCGTCCTGAGCTTGATGAAGAAACATCTGATGTGGCGGACGTACACGAGGAAATTGTTCGGGACCGGGCGGTTAATGTTATCGATGCGGCGGCTCTTGGCGCTCTTCAGGGAATGCAGCTGGCACTTGCGATTGGTGCCTTGCTGCTGGCCTTTATTGGCCTGATCGCGATGATGAATGGCATCATTGGCTGGTTCGGGGGGCTGATCGGTTTTGAAGCAATAACGCTACAGGAGATTTTAGGCGTCCTGTTTCGGCCCGTCGCATTTCTAATTGGTGTTCCCTGGGAAGAAACTGGGCAGGTTGGCAGTCTTCTGGGTCAGAAATTCATGCTGAATGAGTTCATTGCTTATCTGGACTTTGTAGCGAATCATCAAAACCTATCGCCGCGCACTCAGGCGATCGTTACCTTCGCGCTTTGCGGTTTTGCCTGTTTATCCTCGATCGCTATCGTGGTCGGTGGAATCGGTGTGCTTGTGCCGGAGCGGCGTCAGGAAATGTCGGAGCTGGGGTTGCTGGCTGTCATCGCTGCCACTCTGGCTAACCTGATGAGCGCGACGATAGCCGGCATTATGATCTCTATATAGATATGAGTAACATTAAGCGAAACCAGGGTCTCTCGTTCTCCGCGGAATATTTCCAGGATCTGCGAATCAATCGAAGTGCTGTTGAGCATAGAGCTGCAACCTTTAACAAGCGCAGAAGCGTCAAGAAGGACCGTCAAGCCGCCTGGCTGCTTAAAGCGATTACTTGTATTGACTTGACAACCCTGTCAGGCGACGACACGCCGGCTAAGGTCCACAGGCTGTGCGCCAAAGCGCAGCGTCCTTTGAGAGGTGACCTGCTGGACGCGCTCGGTGTTGAAGATCTGAATCTGCAAACCGGTGCGGTGTGCGTTTACCATAATATGATTCCTCATGCAGTCACGGCCCTGGAAGGCTCAAATATACCAGTGGCAGCTGTCTCTACAGGATTTCCCGCTGGTCAAATCCCACACCGAATAAAACTGGCCCAGGTAAGGGATGCGGTCAAGCTTGGCGCCACAGAAATCGATATTGTTATCAGTCGGGAGAAAGTCCTGACGGGTCAATGGCGTTCTCTCTATGATGAGGTGGTGGCTTTTCGGGAAGCCTGCGGTGATGCTCATCTCAAGACTATTCTTGCGACCGGAGAACTGGGTACGCTTACCAATGTCGCCAGGGCGAGCTGGGTTTGCATGATGGCGGGCGCCGACTTCATCAAAACGAGTACTGGCAAAGAGTCGGTCAATGCCACGCTTCCGGTAACGCTGGTTATGTTGCGCGCCATCCGGCAATACCATGAACATACGGGCTTGGAGGTCGGGTTCAAGCCTGCTGGCGGCATCAAGAAAGCGAAAGAGGCAATTGATTACCTGATTGTGATTAAAGAAGAACTCGGTGATGGTTGGTTGTCGCCGACACTCTTCCGGTTCGGCGCAAGTTCACTGCTCAACGATATCGAGAGGCAGTTGGAGCATCATGTTACTGGTCGATATTCAGCAGATTATCGACACGCGGCTAGCTAGGAGTAGGACATGTCGGTTCGGCAGGCATTCAATGAAATGGGATATGGTTTGGCACCTGAAAGTGATCAGGAGGCCCGTGAATGGCTGGACGCTCACAAACGTCGCTTCGGACACATGATAAATGGCGAGTGGCAATACAGTAGACAGTCTTTCAATGCCATAAATCCCGCTACCGGTGAAAACCTCGCGCGACTGGCTAGAGGATCGGAGAAGGATGTCAATGCGGCGGTCAATGCCGCAAATGCCGCCCGTGGGAAATGGGCAGATCTGACCGGACACGAACGAGCCCGTTTCCTCTACGCTATTGCGCGGTCTGTCCAGAAGCACGCACGTCTTTTCGCGACCCTGGAGTCTCTCGATAACGGCAAACCAATCCGTGAATCGCGTGACATCGATATACCCCTGGTTGTCCGTCACTTCTATTACCATGCGGGTTATGCGCAGATCAGGGAGCAGGAATACCCGGACTACGTGCCGGTAGGTGTGATTGGCCAGATCATACCCTGGAATTTTCCACTGCTGATGCTTGCCTGGAAAGTCGCACCAGCTCTTGCCATGGGGAATACGGTCATTTTGAAAGCAGCTGAAGATACCTCGCTGACAGCATTGCTCTTTGCGGAAATTTGTCAGCAGGCAGGTTTGCCCCCAGGCGTATTTAACCTGGTCCTCGGCAATGCTGCGACCGGTGCGGCATTGGTTAGACACGATGGTGTTCACAAGATTGCTTTCACCGGATCAACTGTGGTGGGTCGGCAGATCAGGCGCACCATAGCGGGTTCCGGCAAGCGCCTGTCTCTTGAACTCGGAGGCAAATCGCCCTACATCGTGTTCGAAGATGCCGACATGGACAGCGCTATCGAGGGGCTGGTGGACGCTATCTGGTTTAATCAGGGCCAGGTCTGTTGTGCCGGGTCGAGATTACTGATTCAGGAGTCGATAGCAGATCGATTCATTCGACAGCTCAAGCGCAGAATGTCACGATTAATTGTCGGCGATAGTCTCGATAAGAACACAGACATCGGCGCGATTGTCAGCGACACGCAGTTAAAGCGTATCCAGGAACTGGTCAGAAGAGGGGTCGCTGAAGGCGCTGAGCTCTGGCAGCCGTCCGGTGATAAACCGGACGAGGGTTGTTTTTACCCGCCGACGCTGCTGACCGGCGTTGAACCAGCGAACACTATCGCCCAGGAAGAAATCTTCGGACCGGTTTTGGTTGCCTTGTCGTTTCGTACCCCTGCCGAAGCTGTCGAACTGGCAAATAACACGCGTTACGGTCTGGCTGCCAATATCTGGACAGAAAACATCAACGAGGCCATGCATATCGCAGCCCAGGTAAAGGCAGGTACGATATGGATCAACTCCGCTAATACCTTTGACGCCAGTGTTGGTTTCGGTGGTTACCGCGAATCAGGATTTGGTCGTGAGGGTGGTGCCGAAGGCGTATTGGAATATCTGCAGCGCGCGGCTCCTGCGGCTGCTCAGCCCTTCGAACAGAGACGTATGAAAAAGCGGTTACCATCGTTAGGCGGGTCTATTGATCGAACACCAAAGCAGTACATTGGTGGCAAGCAGACCCGGCCGGACAGTGGTTATAGCGATTCAAGCCGGGATGCGGCAGGAAATCTGATTGCAGAGTTACCCAAGGGTAATCGCAAGGACGCGCGTAATGCTGTAGAAGCGGCTCGAGCAGCCAGCGGCTGGTCCGCCATGACCGGTCATCAGAGAGCCCAGGTGCTGTATTATGTAGCGGAGAATCTGGAATATCGACGTGAGGAGTTTGTTCGCCTGATTGAATGCCTTACAGGGCAGTCGGTGAAAAGAGCGGGGGATGAATTTGATCAGGCGCTGTCTCGATTGTTTACCTGTGCGGCCTACGCGGACAAGTATGAAGGCAGCGTGCGGCATCCGGACAAGAATAGGGTCGCGCTCGCGATGCAGGAACCATTAGGTGTTATCGCTATAGCAGCACCGGAAGAGAGCGCTTTTCTGGGGCTTGTTTCAACGGTTTTTGCTGCAGCTGCCATGGGGAACCGGATAGTGCTGGTTCCTTCTCAGACTTATGCGCTGATGGCGACCCACCTGTATCAGGTTCTGGATACCTCTGACTTGCCTGGCGGCGTTATCAACATCATTTGTGGTCAGAGAGAGGAGCTGAATACCACGCTTGCAGGACATGGAGATGTTGACGGATTCTGGTGTTGGGACTCGAGAGAAAGCTGTGCAGTTATTGAGGAGCTTGCAGCTGAGAACATGAAACGCACCTGGTTGAGCTATGGTTATTACCGCGATTGGCATGACGATCGGACTGCTTCTGGCAGAGAGTTCTTCGAGCACGCCGTTGAGGTCAAAAATATCTGGGTGCCCTACGGGGTATAGGAGAGCTATCAATGCCTACACCACACATTGCCGCCGAAGCGGGAGATTTCGCGGAAACAGTGTTGTTGCCGGGTGATCCGCGGCGTGCAAAGTTTGTCGCGGACACTTTCCTTGATGATGTCAGTTGCATCAACGAGGTCCGGAACATGCTCGCTTACACTGGCCATTACCAGGGTTTCCCGGTTTCTGTTATGGGTACGGGAATGGGGATACCCAGTGCGTCCATCTATGTCACGGAGTTGTTCGAGGAGTACGGCGTCAAACAGGTCATTCGTGTTGGCAGTTGTGGGTCGATTCATCCTGAAGTGAACGTGGGCGACCTGGTTGCGGCGATCGGGGCATCAACCGATTCGAATGTTAATCGCCTTCGCTTCCTGGGACATGATTTCGCAGCGGTCGCCGACTATGGCTTGCTGCGCAATTGGGTTGATGAAGCCGAGGCACAAGGGGTGAGTGTCGTTGTCGGCAATATTTTTTCGACTGACACTTTTTATCATCTTTCCAATGAGATCTATGAGGCGGCGGCCCGTCTGCGGATTGTCGCTGTAGAGATGGAGGCAGCAGCCATTTACAGGATTGCTGCAGAGCACGGCGGGCGTGCGCTTTGCGTGTTGACAGTCAGCGATCAGATCGCGAAAGGTGAAAGTATGTCGGCGTCGGATCGCGAGTCATCGTTTGTAGAGATGATGAGGATTACCCTCGACAGCCTGTCCTAGATCATTACCACGAAAAGGAGAAGACCATGCCGGTAGAAATTGTAACGGAAGGGCACCTGGCGATTATTACGCTGAATCGACCAGAGGCAAGAAATGCCATTAACGGGGAGATGGCGTCGACGATGGAAGCCTGTCTCGATGAGTATGAAGACAACCCCGATCTGTGGTGCGCCATTCTGCGTGCGGAGGGGACCGTCTTTTCCGCTGGTGCGGATCTGAAGGAAGTTTCCGCTGGTAACGGTGCCGCCCTGGCCACCCGAAAGGGCGGTTTTGCGGGTATTACGCGACGGGAACGAACCAAGCCTCTGATCGCCGCAATACAGGGTACCGCGGTGGCGGGAGGATGTGAGATATCCCTGTCCTGTGATCTTATCGTCGCATCAACGGAAACAGTGTTCGGCCTTGCTGAAGTGAAACGATCGCTGGCTGCGGCAGCCGGGGGCCTGTTCCGATTGCCACGCGCCTTAGGCATGGCAACAGCGATGGAAGCGATCATGACAGGCGAGCCAATTCCCGCCCAGCGGGCCTATGAACTGGGTATGGTTAACCGCGTGGTGGAGCCTGACATGGTCATGTCAGCAGCCCGCGAACTTGCCGATCGGATACTCTGTAATGCGCCGCTCGCGGTATTTGCCAGTCGCAAGGTTGCGGCTAGAGCAATGATGGACGGTGATGAAGACCTGTGGCGCGCCAGTGGCGAAGCCATGCGCAGCCTGGCGTCCACTGAGGATTACAAGGAAGGACCGTTGGCGTTCATTGAAAAGCGCGACCCGGTCTGGAAAGGGCGCTGATCAATACCCCCGGGTGGAACGTTGGGTCTGCCCGGGGGTATCTGAGGTTACTTGTTTGGATTGATCAGGTATTTTTCCCCGGTCGCCATTCTGCCGTAGGTGTTAATCGCATCCAGGGACAATGCCTCTGCCAGTGAAATTTCGCTGGTGTAATGGCTGGCGAAGGTGGTCTTAATTTCATCGGCGACCCGTTGCCTGAGTTTGTCAGCGGACTCGGGGCCTATTTTCTGCAAGAAGGGTGGCAGCAGCCAGCCTCCAAGACCCCATGACATGCCGAAGTTCCTGCTGAGGGTCGTGGTGGTACGATCCAGTCCGCCATAGATATAAACCTGCTTGTACTGGTCCGAACCATAGCGATTGTAGCTGCTGGCGCTTTTCTGTGCCGCAGCTTCCATGCAGGACAATAAATTGCTGGCCAGCGTTCCTCCGCCGGTGGCATCGAATGCTACATAAGCGCTGGTGCTTGCGATTGCATCGGTCAGGTCGTTCATGAAGGAATCATTGCTGGTGTTGCAAACGTGCTTGGCACCAAGGTCCTTTAGCAGATCTGCCTGTTCCTGTTTCCGCACGACATTGACGAGTTCGATACCATCGTTCAGGCATATCTTCTGCAACATCTGGCCCAGATTCGAGGCAGCGGCTGTGTGGCAAAGGGCAGAAAACCCCTCGTTCTTCATGGTTTCAACCATACCCAGGGCTGTCAGTGGATTAACGAAACAGGAAGCGCTCTCTGCCGGTGATACGCCTTCATGCATCACCAGGCATTGTTTTGCTTTGATGACCCGATATTGGCTGTACATGGCTCCGCCCAGTATGCCAACGGTCTTACCAACGAGCGATTGGGCCAGTTCTCCCGGGCCTGCTTCAACCACAACTCCACCCCCCTCGTTACCAACCGGTAATGCCTGGCCAACGCGGGCTGCGACGGCTCCCCTTAATTTTTCGGGTATCTCAGCAGTGATAGTGGGTGCCTCCGCGGTCCCGCCAGCTTCTGCGGTGCTCATGTCGGCCATGCCGAACAGCAATCCCAGGTCGGATGGGTTGATAGGTGATGCTTCAACCCTGACCAGTACTTCGTTTTCGCCGGGTGTCGGCACGGGCACGGTTGCCAGTGATAATTCCAGAGTGCCTCTGTCTGTGACGAGTGATTGAAGTTGTAGTTGATCTGCCATAATTAGTCGGCTCCCATTTTGCCGGTTTCAATTTGTAGTGATCTTAGTTCATCTCCTGAGAAGATTCCCTGAATTTTCCTGATTTCATCTGCGGCTTCTTTTTGTCTGCGCCACATTTCCGCGTAACTGCCGCCAGCGTCCAGCAGGTCCTGGTGACTGCCCCGCTCAACGATCTGACCTTCGTTGATTACGAGGATTTCATCGGCGGTGACGATAGTTGAAAGACGGTGGGCGATGACCAGTGTCGTCCTGTTTCTCGAGACGTTGATGAGTGCTGACTGAATGTCGCGCTCGGTTTTTATGTCCAGTGCTGATGTTGCTTCGTCCAGCACGAGTACAGAAGGGTTCTTCAAAACCGTGCGAGCAATCGCTACGCGTTGTTTCTCGCCGCCCGACAGCTTCAGGCCCCGTTCGCCGACCCGTGTTTCGTAGCCCTGTGGCAGTGTCATGATGAAGTCGTGAATGCTCGCAAGGCGAGCAGCGCTCTCTACTTCCTGGTCGGTTGCATCCGGCTTGCCGTAGCGTCTGTTGTATCGAATCGTATCGTTGAACAGGACGGTATCTTGAGGAACGATGCCTACTGCGTTGCGCAGGCTGGCCTGGGTAACCGTCTCGATATTCTGGTCATCTATGGTGATCATGCCTTGCTGCACGTCGTAAAACCTGTAGAGCAGCCGTGATAAGGTCGACTTGCCAGCGCCGCTGGGTCCTACTACGGCGACGGTCTTGCCTCGATCAATAGAGAAGCTGATGTCGGCCAGTACTGGGTTGCCGCTGTCATAGCTGAAACCGACCTCGTCAAAGCACACCTTGCCACGGCTGATTTCCAGGGTGTTGGCATCTGATCAATCTCGGATCTCTGGCTGCAGATCCAGTAACTGAAACAGGTATTCCATGTCGACGAGTGACTGTCTGATCATCCGATAGGATGACCCGAGAAATCCCAGTGGAATAAAAAGTTGCAACATAAAGGTATTCAGCATGACGACCTCGCCAGTCGTCAGCCGGCCGGCCGCATAGTCCTGAACGGCAATGGCGAGAATCGCGACCTGGCAGACAACTCGGACGATCAACTGCCCACCATTAAGCAAGCCCAGCGTTGTCTGGCTCTTTACTGCGGCTTCCTGGTAGCGCTCGAGGGCATCGTTGTAGCGCTTGCTCTCATAGTTTTCGTTGCCGAAATACTTGACGGTCTCGAAATTCAGCAGGCTGTCGACACCGATTGAAGTCGCCCGGGATTCCTGGGTTACCATTTCCCTGCGGAATCTCGTTCGCCACTCGGTGAAAAGCAGCGTAAAGGCTATGTAGCTCGTGACGGCAAACAGGATGACGGCCACATATTTTGGTGGATACGACAATGCCAGATAGATTGATACCAGGCTGATTTCAAACACGGTTGGTGCGATGTTGAAGGCAAACAGACCGGTAATCTGTTGCAATGCCCTGGTGCCTCTTTCTATAGCCCTGGACAGGCCACCTGTCTTGCGATCCAGATGGAAACGCATGCTCAGCTCATGAAGGTGGCTAAATGCCTTCAGCCCGATTATCCGTTGCGCAAACTCCGATACAGGAGTGAAGACAGCGGCTCTGATTTCCGTTAAGGCACCGGGTAACAGGACCATCAGCCCGTAAAGAAGGGTAAGCGTAAACAGGCTGGCCAGGGCTTGATCCGTTGATGGTCCGCTCATCAGGCTTTCCAGTCCATCGATGAGATCTTTCAGCACAATAGGTCCGTAGACGTTGGCCATTCGACCGACTAGCAGGCAACCCAGCGCGATGACAACCCGGCTCTGCATGTCTCGGCGGTCTTTGGGCCAGAGAAAGGGCAGTACGGCTCTGATGGTCTGTAGCGGTGTGCGTTTCTCTATTCCCTCGATCGTCAGGGGATCGGCAAAAGCCATTGCGTGGCTAAAGTGTTCCATTGGTTCCCGTTATCAATGAAGCCTTGAATTCGATGGGGTTTGCCAGAATCTGGCGTCGATAACGTGCCACCTCTTCGGCATCATAAGGCACGAAATTTTCTGGGATGGTTGTGGGGCTGTACTCGATTAACATCCAGTTGATGACACTGGCTAAGGCTGCGTCGTCTAGAGGCGCCTGTGCAGCTCCGGGAACCCTGACCATATAGGCCCTGCCGGCGGCAGATTGCACCATCAAACCGAGATTTCTGTCGAAGACCGGGACGTCAGGTGGCTGACCACTGCCGTCCGCAAGGTGGCAGCCCATACAGTGGATCATGTAGTGGCTTCGCGGGTCAGCCTGCAGTGCGACTCCCGGCAGCAGGCAAAGTAGCATCAGCATGAGGCGCATCAGCTTTCATCAAGGCCAACTACGACGGCTGTTGAACAGTGATAAGCGTTGGTTTTTGTGCCGACACACCAGTTGATATCGTTATTTTTGGGCGGGTAATAGGTTGGTTTATCACCCTCATAACGATTGCAGAAACAGCGCCCGCATCCACCTTTGCCGCAACAATCATTGTAGGAGATGACATAACGCTTGCCGTCTGCAGGATTTTCGCAGGTCCCAACCCAGGTAACCGGCGAAGGTTCTGCGCCGGGCGGGCACTGCGAGACAGAACCACCACAACAACTGCATAGAAATCCATCGATCGCGCAATAACGCCAGTAGTCGCAGCTTTGCGTATCGCCGATTTCGGAAAGGTCAAGTGTCGCCTCTGCAGTTCTCGCAACCGGCAGGACAGGAATCATCGCTGTTCCTATGACCACTTTGCCGAGTCGGGAAAGGAAGTGTCGGCGCGATAGTTTGCGGGCAGATGCCCTTGTCCTGCCTGTTACCCAGGAGTCGAAGCGCGTTATCAGGCTTTTACCGTTCATGTTGTCCAAGATACTCCTGCACGCTGGAAACGTCCAATTCATCTGCCGTCATCAGGCTCTCGATGTGCTCACGGTTGTTCACCAGCCCCCTTCCTTTTAGAACGCCTTCACTATCGATGAGGACGGCGAAAGGTAGCTTGTTTACTGCCATGGCAAGGCCCAGATCACGAGATACCAGGTATTGTTCATCAGACAGGCCATGCTCAGCCGCGTAAGTCCTGTGCGTTGCATCGGTCTCTCCGTCGGAGGCAAAGAGCAGGCGAAAGTCCTCCGAGTTCTCCACGTCCAGCACGACTGGCAGCAGGCTCTTACAGACCGGGCATCCTGGCGACAGAAAGTAGATGAACGTCTTTATACCATCAGCACCCAGATGGATGGGACTGCCGGACAGGGTTGTAAGTTCCATTGGTGCTATCTGCTCGCCAATCTTTGGGCCGTTCATCGGCATCAATGCGCCAACGGGAGCGACCCTTTCGTGGAGAACACCGATTTGACGAGTCAGGGCGAAGACGATCAGGAGCAGAACGATGACGATCGCCCAGAGTACAAGATTTGAAACTATCAGGGCTGTATCCATTAACTCCACCAATTCCGCTGATCCATGTGGCTTGCCAGTAAATGGCTCAACGTGCTGAAAATAAGCATGGCCGCTGCCAGAAATGCTGCGATGACGAAATAATCCAGCCACATGAGTGACCGGGCTGTCGGGCTGAGCAGGCAACTCGCCAGCATCAGCACCATAATCAGATTACGTAGAACGTGGAAGGAACTGATCCCTTCTTTCTGCGACCCGAGGCAGCCGCAATCAATGTGGGTACGGCCCCGCAGAAGATTGATACCTATAGCCGCTGTATAGCCCGAAAGTAGTGCCAGTCCACCATAAACCCCGTAGCGATATGCGGCGGTCAGCAACAGCGTGGCCGTGGTAATTTCAAGCAGCGGCACCATGATAGCCGCTGGCGCAACCAGTGCCTCAGGTAACAGCCTGTAATGGCTGAGCTGTGCCGTGAATGCACTCCTGTCGCTGAATTTTTCGGATGCCGAGAGCGCAAAAATGACGGCAAAACTGCCCAGCAGGCAATATTGGATAACCGGGTCGTTCACGTCACTGGAGGTTCTTGATGCTATTAGGGCCATTCAGATTGCCTATGCTGTTAAGGACCAAGCCGGTCTTAAGGTCATAGATATCAACCTGGTTAGTTGCAACCGAGCCTGCATAGAGCAGGGGATGATCATCCTGCGATACCTGAATGCTGAATGAGGGTGTCTGCAGACCCAGACGGTGCTTGAGATGCCCGGTCGACAGGTCGTAATACCAGACCTCTGTGCCTGGATCCTTGTGAGTGTCTTTTCCGCCCTGATGCATCAGCGCCAGCAGGAGGTCCTGGTCCTGGTGATAGGCAAGTGGTTGCATACCACCAACACGCCAGTCGGGTTGATTGCCTGCGATCGTGAAGAGTTCTTTTATCTTTATGCGACTGCTGCTGACTCTAAGCTGGTAAACCGTGCCCTCGAAGGTGTTGAATATCCAACCTTCAGGCGTTTGTACGGCTTTTTCCATCAAGGGGTCGGTCTGCAGATCAAAAAAAGCCTTTGATCGACGTCGATCTATTTCCTGGCCCTCAGCGTCAAGTTTGATCAGTTGCGCAGTGCCGTCGCCGCAGAGCTGCAAAAAACTGAGCCCGCCACTTGGATAGATGAGTCCGCAACCTGCAGTGTTAATTTCATTAAGGAATTTTCCAGCGCCCAGATCGACGATGCTGATTGAGACAGCCGGTGTGATATTCGCGACCAGCATCAGTTGTGTGTCGTCTTGACGCAGGATGCCGCTGTGGTGGCGCATCGGGGAGCCAGATGCATGTTTGGGGGGAATGACGATTTCGTTGACTGCCGCCAGGGTTCTCAAATCGTAGGTGGTCACCACATCGGTGCGTTCACCGCGAGTGTGACGTGACAGGTAGGTTTCAGCGGCATAGGCGACATTTTTTTCTTTATCGAATTCGATGGCGTTTACGCCATAGCCGACGGACAGCATGCCGAGCAGTTTGTCGTTGCCTGCGTCGTATATCATGATCATGCTGTTGAAGGTGTTAATCGAGACCGTCTGGGGCGGTAATTCCTCCAGGATCAGTTGACCGTAATTCTCGACGGCTACGTCTGCATGCAGGTTGGTACTGAAGAACGCTAAAAGAAGTAAAATTCGAGTGTACATGGCCATCACCGGGTAATCTCTTAGGGTAAGTGTTGCCTGTTACAGGCCATCTTGCAAATTCACCAATGATTACCTGAAATCCCTGGATTTCAGTGAAAAGTGTTCAAGGTGTCTGCTCAGGTCTTCGACGTGCCCGGCGATGACGTGAATAACCGAGGCCTCTCTTTCGAGAATACCCTTGATTTTCAGTAAGCGCCCCTGGACGACAGCTGACCGATAGGCTTCCAGCACACGGGTCCAGATAACGACATTGATGTTATCTGTTTCATCTTCAAGCGTCAGAAAAATGACCCCGGAGGCGGAAGAAGGCCGCTGTCGGCCAGTCACTATGCCCGCTACCCGGACAAACCTGCCATGGTTGATGTCGGCCAGTTCTTTTGCCTTTTTACAGCGGCGAAAAGGTAAACCGGGTTGTTCCCGCAACATGGCCATAGGGTGGCGCCCCAGGGTCAATCCAAGGCTTGTATAGTCGGCTCGAAGATCATCTGTTTCCCCGGGTGCTGGCAATATGACAGGGGTTTCCTCGGCATAGTCAGGCAAAGCTTCCGCTACTTTTGACATGTCTGACACGTCCGATGTATTCGATATGTTTGCTGTTTTCATGGGGTGTGAATCAAGCAATGGCAAATCGGGCATCAGGCCGCCGGCCTGCCAGTGGGTCTGGTAACGGTGTCCAGTCAGTGTTTTAAAGGCACTGCCTTCTGTCAGTCGGGCAAGGTCTCCCTTATCAAGTCTGGCTCGGCGGGCGATATCCCTGAGATCTTTGATGGGGGCTTTATCTCTGGCCCGAATGATTCTCAGTGCGCTATCTTCTTTCAGCCCTTTAATCCGCTGAAAGCCCAGGCGGATAGCAGGTTGGCTTGAGGCTATTTCGCCGTACCGGGTCGGTCTTTCGAGGGTCGACTCCCAATCGCTGCAATGTATGTTGACAGGTCTGACTTCAATATCGTGCCGCCGGGCATCCTGTACCAGTTGCGATGGCGAATAAAAGCCCATGGGCTGACTGTTCAGCAAACCGCAATAAAATGCGGCAGGTTCATGACGTTTCAGCCAGGCAGAGATGTAAACCAGCAGGGCAAAGCTTGCCGCGTGGGATTCAGGAAAGCCGTAATCACCAAAGCCTTTGATCTGTTCGAAGATGCGTTCGGCAAATTCGCGGTCGTGGCCACGTACGAGCATCCCGTCGATCAGTTTCTGCTGAAATTTGTTGAGTCCGCCTTTGCGCTTCCATGCGGCCATAGCCCGTCTGAGCTGATCAGCCTCACCTGGCGTGAAACCGGCCGCTACCACGGCCAGCTTGATGACCTGTTCCTGAAAAATGGGTACCCCGAGGGTACGTTCCAGTACTGCCCTGATGTCATCGTTGGCGTAGGTTACCTGTTCCTCCCCGTTCCTTCGCCTCAGATAGGGATGGACCATCTTGCCTTGAATCGGCCCCGGTCTGACTATGGCTACCTCGATCACGAGGTCATAGAAGTTTTCAGGTTTCAGGCGAGGCAGCATGGACATCTGGGCGCGTGATTCGACCTGGAATACGCCGATGCTGTCACCTTGTTGAAGCATATGATAGGTCAGGGGGTCTTCTGCCGGTATGTTGGCCAGGCAGAGATTCATGTTCCGATAGTCATTAATCATGTCGAAACTTTTGCGGATCGAGGTCAGCATGCCCAGCGCCAGCACATCCACTTTAAGCAGCCCCAGTGATTCCAGGTCGTTCTTGTCCCACTGGATAATGGTCCGTTCTGCCATGGCGGCATTTTCGACAGGTACCAGTTGAGATAACGGACCGCTTGAGATAACGAAACCTCCAACATGCTGTGACAGGTGCCGGGGAAAACCCAGGATCGCATCGATCAGACTCAGGAACTGATCAATGATGATGCTGCGGGGGTTAATGCCGGCCTCGGCAAACCTTTCCTCAAGGACTTCTCGCTTATCCCACCAGGATAGGGATTTGGCCAGATGATCAACCAGTTGCTGGTCGAGGCCGAGAGCTTTGCCGATATCTCGGATGGCGCTTCTGGGTCTGTAGGTGACAACGGTTGCGGCCAGGGCTGCTCGATGGCGCCCATATTTTTTGTAGATGTACTGTATGACCTCTTCACGACGTTCGTGCTCGAAATCAACATCGATGTCGGGCGGTTCGTTTCTTTCCTTTGAGATAAACCGCTCGAATAAGAGGTTAATCCTGGCTGGATCGACCTCGGTAATCTCCAGGCAATAGCAAACAGCGCTGTTGGCTGCTGAGCCTCGCCCCTGACAGAGAATGTCCTGACTTTTGGCAAACTGAACGATATCGAAAACCGTTAGGAAGTAATACTCGTAGGCCATTTCGGCTATCAGAGCGAGCTCCTTTTCGATCAGTCGAAGCACGGCGGGAGGTGCGCCGTCGGGCCATCTTTTTTCAGCACCACAATAAGTCAGCTGTCTTAAGTAAGCTGAAGCTGTTAAGCCAGGAGGTACCAGTTCTTCGGGGTACTCGTAACGCAATTCATCCAGGGAGAACTGACACATGTCGGCTATGGCGCACGAGGCCGTCAATAACCCGGTAGGGTAGAGCTCAGTAATCTGTTTGATGGATCGCAGGTACTTTTCTCCGTTGGCCGGTAATAGTCGACCAGCGAGCTGGATTGATTGCTGCATCCTGACAGCGGAGATGACATCAAGCAGTTGCTTTCGGTCGTGATGGTGCATGCGGACATCGCCCGCGGCGACTATGGGTAGATCGAATTGTTGAGATAACCTGAAATTATGCTCGTAGCACGTAATACTTTTACCGTCAGGAAATGATTCAAGACCCAACCATAACCTGTCGGGGAAAAACTCCTTTAACAGGCTCGCGGATACCTCATGGTGTGTGTCTGGTTCACCGGGAAACCAGATAACGATGCATTGGTCGGTAGCAAACTCCAGGTCCTTTAGTGCCAGGCGATACATCCCTTTTTCGGCCCGGCGCCGAGCCAGGGTAATCAAATTGCAGATCTGGCCATAGCCGGTGCGGTTAGGGGCCAGAAGTACCAGGAGCAGATCATCATCGAGTTGAAATTCACTGCCGATGATCAATTTGATGCCATGTTCCTTGGCAGCTACGTGGGCCTTGACGATCCCCGCCATCGTGCATTCGTCGGTAATGGCAATAGCCCTGTAACCCAGCTTTGCAGCCTGCATGACCAGTTCTTCCGGGTGAGATGCCCCCCTGAGGAAAGAGTAGTTACTTATACAATGCAGCTCTGCATAAGCCATGGTTTAACGCGATCTTGATAGTCATAATACTGTATATATATACAGCACTATAAATAAGTG
>CAXPUI010000228.1:0-6008 GCA_964220205.1 Candidatus Allofontibacter communis
CGATCAATTTCATCCACCAGCACGATACAGTTCTTGATCAACATGCCGGCAAGGCTGAGCACGCCCAACATGGAGGGGAAGGTCAGGGGCAGATTACTGATCAGGAGGGCCAGTGCGACCCCGCACAGGATCATGGGTACAGTCAGCCAGATGACAACCGCCTGCCGCAAGGCACCGAACATCAGGATGGTGATAAAAAACATGAGTGCAAACGCCGGCGGTATACGATAGGTCAGTGCCTTGTTGGCTTCATCGTTAGCTTCGTGCTCTCCACCCCATTCCCGCGAATACCCGTGCGGCAGAGCTATAGCTTCGACCTCGTCGCGGAGCAATTCGAATCGTTCATTAACGTTCTCGCCAGGCTGCGGCGCTGCACTGACGGTGATGGTGCGGGTCCTGTCGCGACGGTAAATGACTGAGTTACCTGCTTCCAGACGAAATTCGCTGACGATCTGGGACATCGGCACATAGCGGCGCTGCGTCGGACTCCAGATCTGGCGATTTTTTAATCCATCGAGATCGGCTCGCTCTTTGGCGGGGGCGCGGGCAATGATGGGGATCAGCTTATCCTCGTCCCGCATCAGCCCGATCGTGATGCCCTGCGTATTGTAGGCGAGGGCGCGAGAAAGATCGTTTCGTGATATGCCCGCTAACCTGGCATTGTCCTCGTGGTATTGCGGCGTCAGTTGCAGGGCCTGGGGGCGCCAGTTGGTCCGCATGGCGAGCAGATTGTGCTTGGCGTAGACCTGCATGGTCTGTTCGGCAAGTTCCCGAAGCACGGTTGGGTCGGGTCCCGAGAAGCGCATGGCAATTTTGTCGTCTGTCGTCGGACTGAACTCGACTCGCTTCACCTTGAACTCAGCACCAGGCCTGACGCTGGCAACAAAGCGGTCTGCGTCGATCATGTACTGTTCCATCTTCGCAAGGTCGTCAACCTGGACCATGATGGAGGCATAAGCCGGATTAGGTTGCTCGGAGTCAACGGTGGCGGCGAAGCGTGGGGCGCCGCGACCGATAAAACTGGTGACGGATATCGTACCGGGCGTAGCGATGAAATGAGCCTCAAGCTCTTCTATGTCAGCTGCAATCGAGAGGATGTCGGTGCCCTCCGGCAGTCGGTAGTCGACAAAGAACAGGGGCGTGTTGTTTGTTGGAAAAAAAGCGGTTTTAACAAACTGCATGGAGTAAAGCGCAGCGGTGGTGATGCCCACTATCAGCATTGTCGCCAGCCATGCCCTGCGCAGACCGAAACTGATGGTCCATTCGTAAGGCTTGAAGTACCAGGCGCTGTAAAGTTCTTTCTCTGTTACCGCGGGCCCTGGTTTCAGCAGGTAGCTGCCGATTAGCGGTACGACAGTGATCGCCAGTATCCAGCTCAGCAGCAGGGAAATCGAAATGACCTGAAACAGGGTAACGAGGAAGTGACCGCTATTGTCATCCGACAGACTGATAGGGGCGAAAGCGAGAATACCAATGATGGTTGCGCCGAGCAGTGCCCACTGGGTTCTGGCCACCGAATTTGCCGCTGCGTCCTCCGGTGTCTGTCCCCTGCGGACCCCGACCAGCATGCCTTCAGCAATGACGATCCCGTTGTCCACCAGCATTCCCATCGCGATCATGAGTGCACCCAGCGTAATACGCTGTAGCTCTATACCAAATATGTTCATGATCTCGATGGTGCCAAGTACTGTTAGCAGTAGTACCAGCCCGACGACGATGCCGGCGCGCCATCCCATGAAAAGGAATAAAGCCATAACGACTGTCGCGACTGAGATAGCGAGGTTCCGCAGGAACGTGTCTATCGCGGACTCGACGATTGAATGCTGTTTGTAGACAGGCGTCACTGACACCCCGAGAGGAAGAGTCCTGGTAATGTCGGCCATGAGCGCGTCGACCTCATGACCAACGGTTACGACGTTTTCCCCGGGTGTAACGGATACCGCAACGATGAACGCTGCCTTTCCGTTGATTCTGACGAGTTCCGGTGGTACTTCGATAGCCTGGCGGTGGACGTTGGCGATCTCTCCGAGCCTGACTGTGTTTGTAGAACCCGGCGTGCCGATTTTCAGGTCCCTGAGCTGGCTCACACTGGCCAGTGGCGTTGGCTGAGTGATTCTCAGGCGCCTGCCGTCGAGCATGGTGGAGCCTGCAGGGATAACCTGGTTTTCGGTCCAGATACGCCTGCCGAGATCCTCCACCGACAAACCAAAATTGGTCAGGCGAGCATGATCCAGCTCAATATAGACCGCTTCGTAAGGTACCCCACGAGTATCAATTTTAGCGACATTCGGCACTTTCTTGATCTTTGTTGATATGGCTTTCGCCATATCGTGGATCTCGGCTTCGCTATAGCCTTCAGCGGTGACGGCATAGAGGATGCCGTAAATGTCACCGAAATCGTCTTCCACGAGCGGGGTATCAGCGCCGGGGGGGAGCAGCATCTGTGCTTCAGATACCCGTCGTCGTAGTTCATCATAGACCTGCGGGGATTCGTCGGCATCGATGTCTTACAGCATCTGCACCAGTACTTCTGACCTGCCAGGGACAGACTTTGATACGAGCATATCAACATAGGGTAGTTCCTGAAGGGAGTCTTCGACGCGATCCGTGACTTCCAATTCAACTTCTTCTGCCGAAGCGCCGGGGTACGAGGTGATCACGTATGCCCAGGTCATGGGGAAATTAGGATCTTCCAGTCGAGAAACATTCTGTACCCCGTGTATGCCACCGAACAGGCAGACCAGAATGAGTATCCAGCCGTAAATAGGGTGTCGAATGGTCAGGCGGGCGAGGTTTGGCATACCGTCGCTGATCTAAAATGGCTGTACGCGCATGCCAGCCTGGAGATGGCTGGCACCGGTTACGATAATCTGTTCGCCGGGTTCAAGACCTTCCTTTACCGGGATTCCACCCTGTTGCAATGGTCCTGGTTCGATGTGGCGTCGGTAGACCTTTTGGGTATCTGGTGCATAGACCCACACGGATAGTTCGCTGTCGGGTGCAGGGACAATCGCTGACGCCGGAATCACGATCATCCCGGCCGATGAGTCCCTCAGCTTCAATCTGACGGTTGCAGTCATACCGGGGAGAATGTTCCAGTCGCCGGGGTTATCCATGGTCATTGATATTTCATAGGTCTGCACCAGGGAATCCGCCTCACCGCGGTTTTCATAATAGGCTAGTTCGAATTCTTCGCCCGGCGCGAACCCGAACTCTGCCCAGGCGCCTATCAGTCTGTCCGGCGAAGAACTGGCCAGGAGCTGTTCGGGGGCATTGAAGACGACCTGGAGACTCGTCAGGTCGAGTAAACGGGCCACGGGTTCGCCGGGTCTGATGTTGACGTGTTTGTCGAAGAATCGACGTGCGACGAAGCCGTCGAAGGGGGAAGTAATCCTGCTGTCCTGCAGTCTTTCCTTCGCCTTGGACAGGCGCACTTTCTGTAGTTCATAAAGAGAGCGGGCGTCCTCGACCTGTGACTTCGCGATGCCGTTTTCCTGCAGAACCTTGTGCTTCCGGTTCAGGTCCTGGGCGGCGAGTCTCAGTTGTACCTCTGCTTCCTGGAGTGCTAATTGAAAATCCGTTGGATCGAGTGCGGCGACAAGAGCGCCCTGCCGCAGTGTTTCACCTTCCCTGATAGGTAATTCGGCGAGCGGACCACCCACTTCGAACGAGATGTCGACCGATTGTAGCGCTTCAACTCTTGCTGGGAATTCGTAGAGCTGCTCGGTAACCCCCTGCGTGACAGTCATTATTTTTGCGGGGCGAAGAACCTCCGCTGGGGGTGTGTTTGATGAGTCTTGGAATTCGCAACCGCCGATGCAGGTCATGGCCAAGAGTATTGATAACAGCCTCATTGCTTTACCTGCTCGGCTCGTTTGATCAGTGCCTGGGTCAGGTTATTGATTTTCCGTGGCCCTATAGGACAAAGATCGAAGAGCTCAAGGAAACGCAGTCCTTCGTTGGCAAAAAACAGGATAGCCGCATCCTCTTCGGCGTTGCTGTCTTCGACTGATTCGCGATAGAAGTGTGCCATCTGTTCCCGGGCGGGTTCCAGCAGGCTCCTATCCTCTGCGAACGCTGTGAGCAGAGCCAGAGAGCTTCGGCGTTCGGTCACATTCGAGCCCTGCCTTGCGTCGATAAGCGAGGCGAGCAGGTTGTTGTGTTCCTGGTCTTCAATTCTGCTGAGCACAGCGTCCACGAGATGATCTAACATCCCCGCAAGTAGTGCGTTCTTTGAATTGAAGTGATACAGAACCCCGCCTTTTGAAAAGCCGGACTGGGCTGCCACCGCGTCAATGGTCAGTCGGTTCGCACCTTGTTCCGCCACTACGGCAAAAGCTGCCTGCAGAATCTCATCTCGCTTGTTGTTGCTTCTCATGACCTGTCGATTTACTAAACCGTCCGGATGGTACAGTAAACTCCGGGTTCATTGCCAGTAATTTCGCCAACTGGGTCAAGGTTCTTTACATTACCGCCAAAACCCGGTTTGCTTGTTCAGAAGTCGCAGTAGAGGGCAGATATGCCAGAGTTGGATTACGGAACGGATTATGCAGACATCCGAGAACAGGTTGCGCGTCTCTGCACCCAGTTTACCGGGGAATACTGGCAACAACTCGATGACAGGGCTGAGTATCCCCATGAATTTGTCGATCGATTGACGGAGTCGGGATTCCTGGCTGCGCTGATTCCCGAGGAATACGGCGGCTCTGGCCTGCCAATCAGAGCCGCTGCGGTGATCCTTGAAACGATTCATGCTAACGGTTGCTCTGCAGCAGCCTGCCACGCGCAGATGTACACGATGGGCACGGTACTGCGGCATGGCAGCGAGGAGCAGAAGCAGAAATACCTGCCGCGAATCGCCACTGGAGAACTACGCTTACAGGCCTTCGGCGTAACTGAGCCGACAACGGGCTCAGACACGACTCAGCTCAAGACGCGGGCAGTCAAGGAAGGGGATCAATACGTGGTCAACGGCCAGAAAATATGGACGAGCCGCGCGCATCAATCCGATTTAATGCTCCTGCTTGCCAGGACTACCCCGGCGGACGAGGTAGCAAAACGTACCCAGGGCCTGTCGACGTTTCTGGTTGATCTGCGCGAAACACGGGGTAATGGGTGTGAGATTCGTTCGATACCTACGATGATCAATCACAACACGACGGAAGTATTCTTCGACAATATGGTCATTCCTGCAGATTCACTGGTCGGCGAAGAAGGGGAAGGGTTCAAGAATATCCTGTCAGGTATGAATGCTGAACGCATACTCATCGCGTCCGAAGCGCTGGGTGATGGCCGGTATTTTATGGATAAGGGCATCAGTTATGCCAATGATCGTCAGGTTTTCGGCCGGCCTATTGGCCAGAACCAGGGTATAGGTTTTCCGCTTGCGACAGCCTATGCCCAACTGGAGGCAGCGGAGATGATGATCAGGAAAGCGGCGGCGCTTTATGACTCAGGCCAGGACAGTGGTGAAGCCGCTAACCTGGCGAAATTTCTTGCTTCAGAAGCCGCCTGGAAGGCCGCCGATGAAACTTTTCAGACATACGGTGGTTTCGCCTTTGCCAAGGAGTACCAGATCGAACGCAAATGGCGGGAAGTTCGTCTTTGGCGAACAGCGCCCATCTCAAATAACATGGTCTTGAACTTTATCTGCCAGAACGTGCTGGGATTGCCCAGAAGCTATTGATCTCTATGTCTTGGTGATCTATATGTCTTGGCCTGATGCTCGGGTGGCGATGTGAGTCTGTAGATCGAAGTCGTAAACACTGCCCCGTTCCAGCATTGCTTCATAGTGCTCCCTGACCATGTAGTCCCAGCCGGCGTGTGGAAAGATGTAGAACTGCCCGCTTTCAACGGCAGAGTAGACGTGGCTCGCAAGGTCCTCCGGTGTCTTGCTGCCGGCCAGCAGTTGTTGAATACCAAGGCCCTGTCCATCCGGGTTTACCTCGCTCTTCAGTTCGGGCGGGCGATTGCGCTCTGCTTCCCCTATACCCGTGTTGACCCAGCCG
>CAXPUI010000229.1:0-10863 GCA_964220205.1 Candidatus Allofontibacter communis
CGATAAAGCAGGGTCTTTTGATATATTCAATTTCTATGCCAGCACGTTGATTTTTCCATAACATACTGTTTTACATAGCATTATTAATTGGTGCGCTTTCAAATTGGCGAAAAATCAACACCTGGACACCAGAAATTTGACACCTGGCTGCATAACGGGGGTGCTAGATCAGACGACTGAGGAGAAGCCTGAATAACCCTCCAGCTGCTCTTTTTCGCAGAACTCCCGATATTGCGGGAAGCCACCGACATAGGGCATGAAGATTCTTGGTTTACCGTCGATGTTGGCACCGAGATACCAGGAGTGACAGGAGGGCGCAGTAAACATGGTGCCCTCCGCGACTTCATTCACATGTGCTACCCAGAACGCCTCGGATTCCGGTAATGGTTCGATCGTGGCTTTCCCTGTGTCTTTCATCCAGGCGATACAGTCAGCAATCCAATTCACGTGCTGTTCAATGGCAACCAGCATGTTGCAGAGCACGGAAGGGCTGCCCGGACCCGTGACAGTGAAAAGATTGGGAAACCCTGCCATCTGCAGGCCAAGATAGGCAACCGGCCCATCGCGCCATTTGTCTCTCAGCGTAAGTCCGGCACGGCCGGTCACATTGGCTTTGAGCAGCGCACCGGTCATTGCATCAAACCCCGTGGCATAAATCAGGACATCAAACTCATAGTGCGCCCTGCTCGCTCGAAGGCCTGTCGCTGTGATCCTGTCAATGGGCGTTTCATGCACGTCGACCAGCTTGACATTGTCACGATTAAACGTCGCGAAATAGTCCCGGTCCAGAACCTGCCTCTTGCAACCCAGCCCATAATCCTTCGGCAGCAGACGCTCTGCTGTTTCGGGGTCGTCAACCAGGCGCCTGACATTCTCACGAAACAGTTCATTGGCGATTTCATTGGCTTCAGGGTCGGTGTAGATATCCGCGAAATTGAGAATCGCCTCAAGGCCGCGCTGATCAATCACCGCCTGGCGCTCTTCCGGATCCATCGCCATGATTAAACCGGCATCTGCTGACCGGCTGACTCTTCGCCCTGTCGCCGCTTTCCGCGCACTTTTCTCAGGCCGAAAATTGGACACGCCTCCCCGGTTTTCCCACTGACGGCGGCGAATGTCACGATAGTTTTCCTTGAACTCGTCTTCAACAGCCAGACGCATGGCCTTGCGATTCGCAGGTACCGTATAGACCGGCGTACGCTGGAAGACTGTCAGTTCCCGAGCCTGCCGGGCAAGTTCCGGTATCGCCTGGACACCCGATGAGCCCGTACCGATGATCGCGACGCTCGTGCCCGACAAATCCACCTCATGATGAGGCCACCTGCCGGTATGCAAGATCTCGCCCTGGAAAGAGTCTTCACCCGGAATTGAGGGTTTATTGGGTACAGACAAGCAGCCTGTCGCCATAACACAGAACCTGGTAAGAAGCAGTTCACCCGTGTCCGTCTCTAGCTGCCAGAGATTCTGGTCGTCCAGATAGGAGACTGATTCGACCCGCGTGTTGAATTGTATATCACGACGCAGATCAAACCTTGCAGCCACGTGATTGGCGTACGCCAGGATGTCCGGTTGCGCAGAGAAAACTTCGGGCCAGTGCCAATCCTGTTCGAGTTCAGCGGAAAAACCAAATGAATATTCCAGGGAAGGGACGTCACATCGCGCCCCGGGATACCGGTTCCAGTACCAGGTACCACCGACGTCAGCACCTGCCTCAAGCACCTTGACGGTAAACCCCATACCCCTGAACCTGTGCAGGGCATAGAGACCAGCGAAACCGGCACCAACAACAATAACATCGGTTTGTTCACTCATGAGCCATACCGTTCAGGCGCCTCTGAGATGGTAAATCGCGCGCAGTTTGATCGCGGTATAGCATTGCAGGGTTTTCGCGTCGAATATATTGACCTCGGCATCAACAAACTCGTGCCCCTTCCTCTCGAAAACGTCACTTACGGACATTTCTCCAATAACGTCCGTACCTGCTGCGAGCGCAGCAAAGTTCTGAGAATGCGTTTCCAGATGAACCCAGGGATTCATCGCAATGTTACCCGCCAGGACCCAATTCGATATGCCCAGGATATAGGATGGATTTGCAAATCCTTGTTCCGCATAAAGGCTCGCCATCAATGACCTGTCTCTGAGGTAAGTACCCATCGCATGCTCCGGAACCCAGCGATAAGCAAAAGCGTAACAGCCATTATCCTTAAGTCTCTCTATGTCTGCACGAGTCGCGGGCACATTGACCGCCCCATCACCAAGCGGGTCACCACGAAACATCGGGGCGTCGGGCGTCACGGAAGGAATACTGGCTTCTGCGACGGCCAGCAACTCGCCCTCGCCGCGCTTCAGGCAAGTGTGACAGTGTTCGTCTCCCTGGTCGGTGATTTCGACGTCGAATACGTCCTGGTCGTAAAGCGGTGCGTTGACCCGGCAATGCGCGAAGCCATGCTCAATGAAGTCCTTACCGAAGTAATCTGCGACGGGATGCAGGAGATAAGCAGATACCGTTACCCCCGGCACAAGTCCTCCCTTAAATCCGAACCGTTGCGCCATGTCATCGCCGTGGATCTGATTCGACGAGTCAGGCACCTGATTAAATGCAACACCCTGCCAATTTGCCATAGGTCCTCCTCTGGTCAGGATTGAGTATGCCAGAAAACGAGATTCTGTCTTGCGGGATTATCGTTGGCATTAGTTCAGATGATGCGTTATTTTCCGTCCACCCAAATCCAGCGGAAGCAAACAACAACATGGCCGAAAACAGTACGAAACGCCCTTTTTCCTCTCTGGTTGTAGATGGCAACGAGAAAGCTGCCGCGCGGGCCATGCTATATGCCGTCGGCTTTACCGAGGCAGACTTCGGTAAAGCACAGATAGGGATCGCCTCAACCTGGAGCAATCTGACGCCCTGCAACATGCATATCAATGAATTGGCTGATTCCGCTGGGCTTGGTGCTGACGAGGCCGGGGGCAAGGCGGTCACGTTCAATACCATTACTGTCTCTGATGGCATTTCCATGGGCTCACCGGGGATGCGCTACTCTCTGGTTTCCCGAGAAGTCATTGCCGACTCCATTGAGACCGTAGTCTGTGCCGAAGGCTTTGACGGCTTCGTGGCTATCGGAGGCTGTGACAAGAATATGCCGGGTTGTGCAATGGCCATGGCCCGTATCGATCGACCCAGCATATTTGTCTATGGAGGCACGATTCAACCTGGTAAGGATCGGCGAGATATCGTGTCCGTCTTTGAAGCGGTCGGTCAACACGCGGCCGGCGCTATATCTGACATCGAGCTCAGAGATATCGAAGCGACTTCGATTCCTGGCCCCGGTTCATGCGGTGGTATGTACACAGCCAATACGATGGCCTCAGCGATCGAAGCCCTGGGTCTGTCACTGCCGAACTCTTCAGCCCAGGAGGCGATATCGCAAAACAAACGACTGGACAGCTATGCCGCAGGCGAAGCTGTAGTCCATTTGATAGATCGTGGCATCAAGCCCTCGGATATCCTCTCCATAGAAGCGTTTGAAAATGCCATCACCACCGTGATTGCGTTGGAAGGCTCTACGAATGCGGTTCTGCATCTGCTGGCCATCGCCCACGCTGCGAACATTCCACTTACTATCGATGACTTTTCACGCATCGGTGCCAGAGTTCCAGTGCTTGCTGATATGCGACCAGCAGGTCAGTACGCGATGAGCGAGCTAATTGATATCGGCGGCATTCAACCGCTGATGAAAGAACTGTTGGCTGAGGGACTCTTACACGGTGAATGCCTGACGGTAACGGGCAAAACACTCGCCGAGAACCTCGCTGACGTAGCGCCTTATCCCGCTGGCCAGAAAGTAATCAGGCCAATGAGTGACCCTGTTAAGAAAGACTCTCATCTGGTGGTCCTGCGGGGCAATATCGCAACCGAGGGAGCCGTTGCCAAGATTACCGGACATGAGGGCCTCCAGTTTACAGGGACCGCTCGATGCTTCCATGGTGAAGAAGCCGCGCTCGCCGCTATCCTGGATGGCACGGTAGTTGAAGGTGACGTCGTTGTCGTCCGGTACGAAGGCCCTCGGGGCGGACCCGGCATGCGTGAGATGCTCTCTCCTACAAGTGCGATAAACGGACGCGGGCTGTCAGACAAGGTTGCCCTGATCACTGATGGCCGTTTTTCCGGCGGCTCCCACGGATTCGTTATCGGGCACATTACCCCCGAAGCTTTCGAAGGGGGCACTATCGCGCTGATTGAGGATGGTGACCAGATCACCATCGATGCCGAAGCGAAGACCATTGATGTGGCAGTCGACGCTGATGAACTTGAGCGACGTCGGGCAAACTGGCAGCAACCGGCTCCTTACGCTACCCGGGGATTGCTGGCCAAGTACGCAAAACTCGTCAGTTCAGCCTCATCCGGCGCAGTCACCGATTAATTCGCGGTCCCTGAGCAGAGATGTTCCGCAGCACCAATCAGCTCTCCAGCCCCCCGGTTTCTGGAGCGGGACGGGCCCTCTGATTGTAGAGCATAGCTCTCAGGTCGGCCTTTTCCTGGTCAGACAGGGTGGAAAAGTCATTCCGCAGGTTTTCGCCAACTGCCATACCTCGCTGGACGCCGTCGCGATCACTTAACTCTTCGAACCAGCGCCTGAAATACTTGAACTCGTCGATATCCTGCCCCTGACCTTTCCAGTTCACCGTCCAGGGATAACAGATCATGTCTGCGATCGTGTATTCATTTCCGCATATATAGCGTTGGTTATAGAGACGATTATTGAGTACCCCGTAGAATCGGTTGACTTCGTCGGTGAATCTAGTGACGGCATAACTCTGGTCACCTGCTGACTCGTCAAGTCGAAGGAAATGGCCACACTCGCCAGTCTTCGGGCCCTGATTCGCCATCTGCCACATGACCCATTGAATGACTTCGTACCGCCCTCGCTGATCGGCAGGTATGAACTGACCCGTCTTCTCAGCGATATAGAGCATGATGGCCCCTGACTCGAACACCGACAAGGGCTCACCCCCATCATCCGGGTCCCGATCGACCAGCGCGGGCATCCGGTTATTCGGGCAGATTTTGAGGAATTCATCGGTAAACTGGTCGCCTTTACCAATGTTGCACTCAACGAGATTGTAGTCGATACCACACTCTTCGAGCTGTATTGTTACTTTTTTGCCGTTGGGCGTCGGCCAGTAGTAGAGGTCGAGCATAACAGGCTCCGCTTTGATCTGATGATTGTTCACTATAGTGGGCTTGCCAGCGTATCGCCACAGTCATAATCTAGCCCGCTCAATCAATACCCCATGGTGGAAAGGCGTGGTCGCGAAAGAAACCAATAACAAACTGATTGTCGGTGGAGACGAATGGTGCATCTTCCCTCAGTTAGGTATTCCGGCAGTTAAGGCCAGAGTTGATTCGGGCGCAAAAACAAGCTCCCTGCATGCCTTTAACATCCGGGCTTTCAAACGCAGCGGTCAACCATGGGTAGCGTTCGATATTCATCCCATTCAACAAAACCGGAAAGTCAGCGTGCACTGCGAGTCACCCGTCGTGGACCGACGCGTCATCAAGTCCACCATCGGTGCCGCCGAGAAACGTTATGTGATCCAGACACCCGTTAAGCTGGGCGACAGCATCTGGGAGATTGAGCTTACCCTGACCAACCGCGACAGCATGGGCTACCGTATGCTCCTCGGCAGAGAAGCCATGAACGGTCGGATTCTCGTAGACCCGTCCCAGAGCCTGGCATTGGGTCGCCTGTCAGAGCAGGATATCCGCCAACTCTACAACATCTCTGATTCCGACAGCTCCGGACTGAAGATCGGCCTGCTCGCGAGCAACCCGGACCTCTACAGCAATACCCGCATCATGGATGCCGGGACCGAGAGGGGGCACGAGATGGTCTTCCTCAATATCAAAGACTGTTATATGAAACTCGACGATGAAACCCCGGAAGTCCACTACCGCGGCGGGCATATCGTGGATGACCTGGACGCTGTCATTCCGCGCATCCGCCCAAGCGCAACATTCTATGGCTGCGCGCTGACCCGCCAATTTGAGAGCATGGGCATTTACTCCCAAAACAGTTCAGCCAGCATCAGTCAGTCCAGGGATAAATTGTTTTCCCTGCAGCTATTGATCAAGAGTGGACTCGATATCCCGGTAACGGGATTCGCCAACTCGCCGATCGATACCAAAGAACTGATTGAGATGGTCGGCGGCGCCCCACTTATCGTGAAACTGCTTGAAGGTACGCAGGGTCGCGGCGTGGTACTGGCGGAGACCGTTAAAGCTGCGGAGAGTGTCATCAACGCCTTCAAGTCTGTGAAGGCGAACCTGCTGGTACAGGAGTTTATTAAGGAAGCCGATGGCAAGGACGTACGCCTGTTCGTCATCAACAACAAGGTAGTGGCAGCGATAGAACGAACCGCCGCTCCCGGGGAATTTCGGGCAAACCTTCACCAGGGCGGTTCGGCTGCCGTCATCAAGGCAACGAGCGAGGAGAAACGTATCGCTGTCAGGGCAGCTAAGGCAATGGGTTTAACCGTCGCAGGTGTGGATGTTATCCGATCAAGGGTCGGGCCCCTGTTACTCGAGGTGAATTCTTCACCGGGCCTCGAAGGGATCGAGACCGCAACCCAAAAGGATGTTGCCGGTCTGATGATCAGCGCCATCGAAAGGAAGCTGAAGTACCGGAAACCAGCCTGAGTTTCTCCTGTTTATCCTGCAAGTATTACTGCAACAATAGATTCTGATGCTAAATTGTAGTCAATTTGACCACGTTAAAATCTCACATCTATATGTATTTCAATAACTTACAGAATGGCACAGATCTTGAAACGAATCTCACAAACAAAAATGATTCAAGGACTGACAAGTGATTGATCTGATTCTGCACATATTATGTCTTGGCGCTGCCATCCTGCTGATCGCCAGGGCTCTGCCGGGCGTTTACATTGATTCCTACGGTACAGCGATACTGGTCGCCGTTGTCTACGGCCTGATTAATGTGACACTCGGTACCGTACTGAAATTGATCGGATTGCCGTTTGTTATTCTGACCCTTGGGGTCTTCCTTATCATCATCAACACTTTTCTGCTCTGGCTGACTGATAAGTTTCTCGACGACTTTGAGATCGAAGACCTGGGTACGACTTTTATCGCCGCTCTGCTCATTACCATCGCAGATACTGTGCTCATGCTTGTCTTTTAATCTGGGCGTTCTGTTTCCTGGTGGAAGCGTGGCTGGCGTTTTTCCATGAAGGCACGGATTGCCTCACTGGCTTCATCAGCCCCAATCGCTGATATCAGGTGCTCAGCTTCAAGACGCAAACTGGCCGCCAGGGTTTGATCCATGCCTGCGTGCAGATTTTTTTTCATCAGACCGAGCGTCGCCGTGGGACCATTGGCAATGGTCTGCGCATACGCGAAGGCATCGTCCCGGAACGTATCTTCAGGAAATACCGCATTGAAGATTCCCAATCGTAAGCCCTCATCGGCACCCACCCGGTCGGCGGTATAGAAAAGCTCTTTGGCTTTTGCCAGGCCTATAAGCCTTGGCAGAAACCAGCTTGACCCATAGTCACCGGACAAACCGACGTTTTTGAACGCCGTTGTGATAAAGGCATGACTTGAGGCAACACGCAGGTCACAGGCCAGGGCAATCGACAACCCGGCTCCGGCAGCGGCACCCGGTAACGCTGCGATCGTCACTTTCTGAAGTTCATGGAGCTTCAGGGTCAGCGTTTCCTGCTTGGCCGTCAGTTCATCCACCCTTTCCTGCTCTGACCGGGGTGCACTTCCGCCACCGCCCATACCCGACACATCACCGCCGGAACAAAAGGCATCGCCTGCACCCGTGATCATAACGGCACCAACCCGATCATCAGCTTCAACGACAGGCAGCACCTGGCGCAAAGCTGGTGTCAGGATATCTCCCAGTGCGTTTTTCTTGTGCGGCTTATTGAGAGTGATGACTGCCACCCGACTCTCAATGTTACAGAGCAACTCATCGGTTCCTGTATCAATCATCTCCATAGTTGCTCTCTTTCATTCATCTGTTCTTTCATTCACCTGTTTCGGCCAGGAAAGGGCCATCAACACAAAGGCGCCGACCGTCCGGCGCCGTACATGCACCGCAGATTCCCACACCGCATTTGGTCAGGTAATCAATAGCAGAATGTATACGCTCTGGCATGGCAAACTGCTGCTGTACGGCGACGGCAGCGTGCACCATGGGAGCCGGTCCACAATTATAGAAAACCATCCTGGCGCGCTCAGCCTCAGGCTGCGCCAACAACCACTCTCGAAGCAGCTCCGTGACGACACCGTGGTATCCCTCGCTGCCGTCATCGGTCGCGACATGCGTCGATGCCACCGCCGCACACTCTTCCTTGAAGTAGAGTCGCTCAGCGCTCCTGGCCCCGAGAAATACATCCGCATCACCAAAATCTCTCGCGATCTGATAAACAGCCGCAAGACCCGTACCCCCGGCCACTGCAACAATCCTGGCATCCTCAGGTGGTTCAACCCGGTTGCCGTGGGGGCCCCTCACATAAATCGTGGTGCCCGCCTCCAGGGCAAGGAGTTGACTGGTGAATTCACCGACATCGATCACCACCAGGGAAAACGGCTTGTCCGTCAGGGCGGAAAAGGGCTTTTCACCAATTTCAGGAATCCAGGTGTAGACGAACTCACCCGCTTTAACATCAAGATCACGGTCAAATTTCAGGATAGCAATATCTGTGCAGACACGCTCTACAGCCGTCAATGTATAGGGCCTGAAGTCCATATCGACCGGCGGCTCCGGGAGCTCGCATGCTGCGCGCTTGGTTTCAAGGGCTGACTGCAGGACAGCAAAAGTCTCACTAACTTCCTTCGAGTTCATCCCAGTTAACGAGGAACCCAGTCCGATGATACTCGCTCCCGCATCCTGAAATGCATAAACATCCGAGATCGTCGTCACACCCCCGCAACCGATGATGGGAACATCAACCGCTGCGCGGATTTCATGGATGCACTTGAGAGCAACAGGCAGGATGCCCCGGCCGGACATGCCGCCGACCTTATTCTGCAGAACAGGGGACCCATGGGCAGTAAAGTAAGCTGGCCCGACGGTGTTAATCGCACAGAGTGCGTCCGCACCACCGGCTACGGCGGCCTGCGCGATTTCCCCGATATTAGGGACATTGGGAGTGAGCTTGGGGACGACAGGGACATCAACGACCGCCTTGACGGCTGCTGTTATTTCCCGGACCAGATCAGCATCCTGCCCCATGTCCATGCCATAACCTTTCGCATGCGGGCAGGACAGGTTCAGCTCCAGGCCATCTGAAACGGGTGCCAGGCGGCGCGCCACGTCAACAATCTCGTCAACGCTGCCGCCGAAAATAGATGTGAGTAGAAACCGATCGGATGGCACCTCTAATTCTGATAACTGTGCTACAGCCGCTTCAACGCCCGGGTTAGTCAAGCCTACAGCATTCATATAACAACCCGGTGCATATTGCGTCATGATAGGCTCACGATTGCCTGCCCTGGGTAGAGGCCCGATGCTCTTTGTTGTCATCACGCCAACCTGGGGAGTGGTGTCAAACAACCGCTGGATGATGGGCACCGCCGTGGCAACAATGCCGGACGGAATGGTGAAAGGACCGGAAATCACTTTACCCAGGAACTCGTAATTCAAACGCAACTGCCATGTCTGGAGAACGACGGTATCATAGCAGCGCCTGACGTCGAGGGACATTTTGTGCGACTAATTGCCGTATTAAGGCACCTTATGGCGCCTCTGCGATCCCGCTTGCCTGATAGAATGCTTCCAGCTATCGTGACCCGCCGGTAATAACAACAGTCACCCCTCATGCGAATAACGCTCTTACTTTTCGTCTTCCTGCTGAACGCCTGTGATCAGGTCTCAGACCCAACCAGCGAGGCAACTCCCACTGCTGTTCAAGAGGATGCTGTTGCTGGCCAGACAATCGCCCCGACGATCGATCGCCAGGTGCTGTTCGGTGACCTGCACGTTCACACGATGTACTCTTTTGACGCTTTCATCTTCGGCACGACGGCTTCACCTGATATGGCCTATGACTTTGCTAAGGGTGGAGTCATCAATCATCCAGGCGGATTTGAGATGCAGTTGAGAGAGCCCCTGGATTTCTACGGCGTCACCGATCACGCTTTCTACATGGGCAGCCTTCGAGCCATGACCGACCCCGGTACGGAACTCGCCAGGCATGAGCTGGCAGAGGGCATGCAGGATCTGTCTACGGTAGAGAAGCGCGTGACGCAGTTTCGGCGTATTCTGGATTTTCTCGGCACTGAACGGCGCCACGAATTACTGGACAAAGCTGTCTTCAAGGACGCCTGGGACCAGATTAAGGCTGCTGCAGATCGACATAACGACCCTGGTAGATTCACTACGTTTATCGCCTACGAGTACACCGCATCCAGCGGGGTACAGGAAAACCTGCATCGGAACGTTATCTTTGCGGACGAAGGACCCACGCTGCCCTTCTCCCGGATCGTTTCGGGTAACCCTGATGATCTCTGGCGCTGGATGGATGATCAACGCTCTCAGGGGATCGAAGCGCTGGCCATCCCTCACAACAGCAACGGTTCCAACGGGAAAATGTTCAACTTGATCGATTTTGCCGGCAACCCACTCGATGCCGCAGACGCTGATCTGCGCATGCGTAACGAGCCCCTCAGTGAAATATCCCAGGTCCAGGGAACCTCTGAAACTCATCCCGCACTTTCACCCAATGATGAATGGGCAGACTTTGAAATCATGCCGACCCGCGTCGCGTCCACTCTGCTCAGCGAACCACGCGGCAGCTATGCCCGGGAAGCGCTGAGAAACGGCCTCG
>CAXPUI010000230.1:0-5832 GCA_964220205.1 Candidatus Allofontibacter communis
AGATCCCCGATCTGCACACCATCAATCTGCGCATTGGCGATGACCGACGCGACATCTTCACCAGGGTTCTTACGCCGGTCCTCCGTAATCGCGTTGAAATACATGAAGAATTCCATCAGCGTTTGCATACGCTGTTCCTCTGTTTCCGCTTCGCGCCGCATATCAGGATCATCAGCACCGAAAAGCTCCTGGGTCAATCTCAGCATCAATGGCAGGTCCTCTTCCGGTACTCCGAGAATCATCATGATGACCCGAAGCGGATACCAGACAGCGACGTCCTTGACGAAATCTATCTCCTCACCCAGTTCCAGCATGTCATCCACCGTGCGGACAGCCAGTTCCTTAACCCGTTGCTCGACCTGCTTCAGATTGGCAGGCAGGAACCACTCTCTCGTTAGATCCCGAAACTTCCGATGATCCGGCTCATCCATGTTAATCAGGGTCCGAAGCGCAGGACCGGAACCATCAGCAGCCGCCTTTTCTTCCACCTCACGCCGCATCAGGACAGAGTTCTGAGTATTGAGGAACTTCTCATTCTGCCGCTCGATCTCAATGATGTCCGCGTGCTTAGTGGCGACCCAGAAGGATTTGTGGGTTTCAGATTCAATGTAAGGTACCGGGTCATGCGCCCGCATATGCGCGGTCAGTGCCTGGAAATATTCGTCGTCCGCCACCGTTGCTGGCTTAACTAAATCACTGTAATTCATAACACACTCTGTAAATTTTCGTCAGTATCTCTCATTCCCGCGAACATCTTTGCATTTCAGGCAGATAAAAAACACATAGCCACCGACTGGCAATCCGCAGCGAGTATTTAGACATCCATGCAGGGGTCAAAAGTGACAACTATTATAGCTGCGTCTCGTCCAGGTTCGAGCTATGCTGCCCTTTTGTAGCCCGGAGCCAGCCATGACTGAAAAACCGATTCTCATTGAAACCCACGGTCACGTCCGCTGGATAACATTGAATCGACCAGAGGTCATGAACGCCATCACGCCCCAAATGCTGACGCAGTTGAATGACGAACTGAAAGCTGCCGATGACGCCCCTGACGTGAGGGTTATCATCCTGACCGGATCGGGGAAAGGTTTCTGTTCAGGACTGGACCTGAAGCAGGCAGCGGCGGGTGATGGGATTGCTGGCGGCCTGACTCAAGGAGGCGCTCGACACCTGTCTACCCGTGAAATCTGTACAGTCACCCTGCAACGCATGGATACCCCCGTGATCGCGGCGATCAACGGCGCGACGGCAGGTTATGGCCTCGACTTGGCTCTCGGTGCCGATATGCGGTTGATCGCCGACAATGCTGTACTCATGCCGGGTTTTGCGAAAATTGGCGTAATCCCGGAGAGCGGGGGCACCTGGTATCTACCCAGGCTACTGGGGTGGGCCAAGGCCTGCGAGATCTCAATGCTGGGCGATACCTTGAACGCTCACCAGGCTGAAGAATACGGACTCGTCAATCGTGTCGTACCTGAAGATGAACTCAACGATACAGCCTCACTGTGGGCCGAGAAGATCGCTGCAAACGCACCCCTTGCCATTACCGAAATGAAACGCCTGTTCCGACACGGCCTGACCCAGGACTTTGAAAGCCATTCACACCATGTCCTCATGTCCGTGGTTAATCTGATGAAATCAAATGATTTCAAAGAAGGGGTCGCTTCGTTTACTGAGCGGCGACCACCGGTCTTCAAAGGGAACTGATGCAGCTCGCCATAGAACTCGGCCGGCTGGACGCTGGAAATCTGCAGCTCAACATCGATTGGGTACAGACAGCAGAACGGCTCGGCGTCGCGATCGCCTTCTCTGCTGAAGCCTGGTGGAATGACGCTGCGACCCCGCTGGCCTATCTGGCCGACAAAACCAGCACCATTAAACTCGCAACCGGCATCATGCAGACTACGGCCCGCACCCCTGCCATGACGGCAATGACCGCCCTGGCACTGCACGATCTGACCGGAGGACGCTTTATTCTGGGCCTCGGCGCGAGCGGCCCCCAGGTCGTCGAGGGGTTACACAGCACCCGATATAACCCGGCATTGTCCCGGACAAAGGAAACCGTCGATATCTGCCGGATGATCTTCCGGGGAGAAAAGGTCAACTACGACGGCAAGGTCTACCAGATGCCACTGGCCGCCAGCGAGGGAAAGGCCATCCGGATCGATCACGAACCTGCTGATATACCCATCTACCTCGCAACCCTCGGGCCAAAGTCGCTGGTCTACACCGGCGAAGCAGCGCAGGGCTGGCTTGGCACCTCTTTCTCGCCCGATCATCCTGAAGCTCATCTTGATTATCTTGCGCAGGGTGCCGCGCAGGCTGGCAGATCCATCAGCGACATTGATCTCTGTGTTTCGGCACGCATTGAGATTGGTGATGATATCGAGGCCATGATCGACCGGCGCCGACCCGCTGTCGCCTTCAACATGGGAGGTATGGGGTCCGCGGATACCAACTTTTACAACGATGCCTTCAAGCGAGCTGGCTACGAAGAAGACGCAAGGGCAATTCAATCCTTGTGGCTGGCCGGCAAACGCAAAGAAGCAGCCGCAAGGGTGCCAGACGCCATGGTAACGGAGTTCCAGATCCTCGGTAATCAGGACATGGTCAGGGACCGTCTCGCCCGTTACCGCGAAGCGGGGGTCACCACGCTGAAACTTGGCCTTGATGGTGCCGGCCCCCTTGGGCCCGCGCGGTTTGAGCTGCTTGAACAGATTATCGACATAACAAAGGATCTATAGATGAAACTCTACAAAGTTGCCTTGGCCCCTAACCCCACCAAAGTCATGCTGTACATTGCCGAACGAACGGAGCTCGGCGTCAATATGGGCATTGAGCAAATCACGGTGAACACCGTCAAGGGCCATCACAGGGAACCGGAACATCTCGCCCGAAATCCCTGCGGCACGGTCCCGGCGCTGGAACTCGACGATGGTACCTTCATCAAGGAGTCGCTCGCTATCATCATGTTTCTTGAGAACAAGTTTCCTGAGCATGCCCTGATCACGGGCACCCCGGAAGAGCGAGGCCACGCCATGGACATAGAACGGAGAGTTGATCTTCGTATAGCCGGTCCCATGGGAGGTTACGGCCACGCGACCAATTCCCCGCTGGGTTACCCTGCCGACCCGGAACGTGCTGAAAGCCTGAGGGACAGTATGCAGACACCCCTTGATCACCTGGAAGAACTCCTGGGTGACGGACGTCCTCTCCTAACCGGCGATCAGGTATCCGTCGCGGACTGTACTCTGCAGGCTTCACTACAGTTCATCCGTTTTGTTGAAGCGGATGTATTCGGTGACAGGCCACTGCTGCGGTCCTGGGATGAACGTTATCGAGAGCGACCCGCTGCCCAGGCTGTCCTCAAGTGGTGAGGGTTGAAAAAACACCGGCGAAACTCTCGAAGGGTTCACGCTCCATTTTCGCGCTGTTTATCTGGGCGTCGTAATCGGGATAACCAAAAGACACTCCGCACAAGATAGCGTTTTCTTCTGGGATGGGTAACAGGCTTTTGACTGGCCCCGGATAAGTCGCCAGTGCACCCTGAGGGCACCCCTGGATGCCCCGCTCGACGAACAGCAACATCAGGCTCTGGAGAAATATGCCCATATCAATGGCATTTGCCCGGTGCATTGTCTCCGGATAGGACAGGAAGGCAGCGTGCGGTGCGCCAAAAAAGTCGAAATTTCGCATCATAAGGGCCTGCCGCCCGGAGGCATCGTCTCGCTCCACATCCATCGCTGCGTAATAGGTGAACCCGCAGGCACGTTGGCGATCCTTGTAAACACCCTGTAATCCTCGACCGCCGGCCGGAAAAGCCGGATAGGGTTTCACCCCTCTGTCTATCTCTTCCTGGATAGCCGCCTTGACCTGATCTTTGGCGTCACCGGAAACCACCACAATATGCCATGGCTGTGTATTCCCATTGGAAGGTGCGAGTTTGGCGAGTTCGATAACCTCGCGAATCGTCGCTTCCGGAACGGGTTCCGGCTTAAACGCACGAATTGTCCGTTGCGTCTGCATCGCTGTTGTCACGTCCATCGTGTCCTCTCAGATAAATTCTGCTGTATGTTCTCCGATTGCGGGCGAGTCAGTCCTGATCTCCAGCGGAGATCGAGACAATTGGAACGGCATGCCTTTCACCAGGTCGCCATCTGGACTGCGCATAAAGGCTGAACTGTTGTGAGCCATTTCCATCGCGAGCATTTCTGACCCTGTCGCTGCCCGATCAATGTCGACTCTTGCCGACCGCTCAACCAACCGCCCGGCTGATACCTGCTCCAGTTCATCACCCGACAGGAACAGCGCCACGTCTCTCTGCGAGACATCCAGATGCATGCCACACTTCGACTGGGACAGGGCCGCAGTGATCACCGCAGCCGCATAAAGCACCACCGTCTGATCCGGGAAATTGACATTCCGGCCGGTAATGTAAGGCCGCTGATCGCCATAGTGAATGTTGGCTGCAAAGCCCGATGATGCCTCCAGGGTCGACCCAAAACTGCTGTTGGTTGAGCCGGGCCCCGTCAGGCCCTGGCCCGAAATCGACGCAAGGAGAATGTCGGGATTGATTGCCTTAAGTCTCGCATAGTCGAATCCCAGACGATCCAGGACACCACGCCGGAAGTTCTCAATCACAACATCGGCGGTCTTCACCAGTTCGATAAAACTGGCCTTGCCTGAATCAGTCTTCAGATCAAGGGCTACACCCTTTTTATTCCGGTTGTTGCCCTTGAAGAAAGGCGAGACAGCATCCCCGGCCCAGGCACGAAACGGGTCCGGATAAGTTTCTGATTCTATTTTCAGCACTTCAGCCCCCAGGTCAGCTAACAGAGCGCCGACCCCTGCTCCCGCAGTGATAATACCCAGATCGAGAACCCGAAATCCTTCCAGGGGTAGTCGTTCCTGTTCAGTTTCGACCGCCGGCGAACGCTCACTGCCAGAGACTGCGGTGACCCGGTGTGGCAATACGGGCGACCGGCAGGACACCCCGTCGGGCAACCGAGTTTCTGAAAACGCCTGCCTGTGCAGGAGCAGCGGATCGCGCAGCAGGTCAACAGCTGTCATGACCGGTGCAGCCGGTATCTGGTGGGTCTCAAACAGCGTTGAAAGTTCTGCCTTGGTCAGGTTTTTTGCCCATTGCCTGACAACAGCCAGGTAGTCATTCCGATTAGCTGACCGCTTCCTGAAGCTAGAGAACTTCGCATCTTCCAGCAAGGGGTCAGCGATCATCTTCACCAGCGAAGGCCAGTCCCGCTCGGTGTAAACCAGCGCGAAATGACCATCGGCGCATTCAATGACCGGCCACTCCGCCTGATCTCCTTCGCGCTGGAGATCCTGGCCGAGATCACCAGCTAACGCAGCCTTCCAGTTCACCCAGCTGAGCACGCTGGTCGCCTCCACCAGCGCAACGTCTGGCTGTCGATAGCGGCGCCATTTGACAACCAGGGCACACAGCGCGGTTATCAGTCCGAGCCCTACCGTGCCCGCCCCATAATCACCTTCCGGGACGAGGGGCTGGCGTTCCGGATCACCCAGCAGGTCAGACAATCCCGAGTCAGCAAACAACGTCGCTTCAGAGGCACCCGGAGCCGCTTTCAGGACGACAGCTGATACACCGTCCGTGGGGGTTTTAGTGTCGATTACCGCGCTCAGCAGGAACCGCCCGGGAGTCGCCCATTGTTCCAGGGGCTGTTTGGAATCGCTTTTACCCCGGCTCAGAAACCGATCCGTCGTCGAGTAGTGATAGTCAACAGACACTTCCGCACCCAGTAATCTGGCAATCTGGCCTGCAAAGTCAACGGCTTTCCGGGCGACCTCAGGTGCTTC
>CAXPUI010000231.1:0-3454 GCA_964220205.1 Candidatus Allofontibacter communis
CAAATCCCGACAAGGTGAGGTTTTCGTTTACCCCCCACTGGCCATCAACGGCATAGGTCCGGTTGTAGTCATCATCATCGTTACCGATAACACTGCCATCGCCCTCCCGGTTAACGATAATTCCACCAATATTGGAACGGTTGCCAAACTCACGACTTACACGGGCGACCGTGTAATCGTTTTCCGGCGCAACATCTCTGACCGCTTCCGACCTCATCTGCAACAAACCTATATTCGTGCTCTGTCCCACTTTGCCCGACAACCTGATACCTCCATCGATAGGTATCTGAACACCACCAGGACCAATGCCTATCCGACGACTGAAAAACAACTCCGCCTGGCGTGGGATACCCACGCTGAAGAGACCGGCATTCTCTAGGAAGAAGGGCCTCTGCTCGGGCAGAAAGAGACTGAACCTGTCAAGGTTTACCTGGAACTCGTCAACCTCGACCTGGGCAAAGTCTGTGTTGTAAGTCACATCCAGGGTCAAACTGGATGTCAGCAGGTACTTGAGATCAAACCCTGCTTCATAATCCGTTTCGCTGCGTAAGGCACCACCTTCGCTGCGTTTTCCCAGACCATAGGGTGTCACGGTGAGGCTTCGTTGATGCGGCGGTTCAATCCCGGAGACGCGGCCCGCATCGGAGACCCGGTAAAGGTTGTGCTGGCGACTGAGAGGCGCCCAGAAAGCGACTTCGTTGTTTCGACGGATGTTACGCTGGAAATTCATGCCCCAGGTCTGGCTGTCACCTACCCCATAACGAAGTGACTTGAAGGGAATCGCAAATTCCGCCTGCCAGCCGACTGCAGTGATACTGGTTTTGACTTCCCAGGAGGTGTCCCAATTAAGGTTGAACTGGCCAATACCAGAGCCGAATCCTCCACTGCCTTCTTTCGTCACCTGGGCATCGTATTCAATACCCGCCGGATTCGTGCCAAAAACCAGCCCGTTCTGTCGATCGTAGAGTCCGTCGATAACGAATTGAAAACTGTCGGTCTCAGCGAGCGATGAGTCGCGTCGCGAGTCAGTAACGATAATACGTTCCGGATCTTCATCGTAGCAGATCACCCCCACGTAAAACGTGTCATCGGTATAGCCGAGGAAGACTTCGGTTCTCTGGGTTGCCGGCTGGCCTTCTTCCGGCTTGATCTGTCGGAATCCGGTGAGAGCAGTCAGCCCTGACCAGGCACCATCATCAATCACATTGCCATCAAGCTCCGGGGCAGTCGTCAGCCTGGCGGCATCACCAGACGGAATCGTCTCTGAAGCACCTGCTGCCAGGGCTACCGAGAACAACAACAGCGTAAAAAGGGTTCGAAGAGCCATATACAGGTTTGATGCAGGTACAGCAGGCGCATAAGATACCAGAAAAAGGTGCTGCATTGACTGACATGCGCGAAATGGATTATGACCCATCGGATGCACAATTGGATCACCGATTCGAAGATATCACCCGTTTATCCCGTCGCGGCTTCCTGAAGACGGGCCTGGCGACGGCAGTGACCGGCAGCCTCGCCGTCGGGAGCAGCTCGGCTGCCATCAGAAGCGCCACACGAGCGGACGATGAGGACTACTGGCAGTCAGTGGCCGATCAGTTTTTGCTCAAAGATGGGCTGGCCTACCTCAATACCGGAACTCGAGGACCCTCGCCCCTCAACGTCCACCAGGCCCAGATTGCCTGCATTCAACAGGTCAACGAAGACAGACTGGGTTACGTGAACAACGTCTATACCCCCGAATACAAAACCCGTGTCAGGGCAAGACTCGCTGAATACCTGGGCTGTCACCCGGACGAACTTGCTGTCACCAACAACACCACCGAAGGTATGGCTATCGGTACTAATGGCCCGGACCTCAAAGCCGGCAATGAAATCATCTATACCAATCATGATCATTCAAGCGGTGGTCAACCAGTCAACCTTCGCTGCGCAAGAACAGGCACCGTGCCCGTCGTGGTCGATCTGTCTCATCCGAGGTTCCATCCCCCGGAAAGCCCCCAGGTGCTGATTGATGCGATCGAAGCCGCCATCACCCCAAGAACCCGCCTCATCAGCTTCTGTCATGTCAACTACACCGATGGCTGTGTCATGCCGGTCAAGGAGATCTGTGAGATGGCCAGAAGCAAGGGAATCCTGACCCTCGTCGATGGCGCCCATCCACCCGGGATGATGGGCTTGGATCTGCATGAACTTGGCTGTGACATGTATGCTGGTGCCTGTCACAAGTGGCTGCTCGCTGGCCAGCTGACCGGATTTTTCTATGTCAGGCAGGACCTCCAGGATCGTGTCTGGCCTTCGATCTACTCAGGCCCCGTGCTCGGCAAAAATATGTATGGTGGCGAGGATGACAGTGAAAGAGGAACGACAGCCCAGCGTTACGAGACTCATGGCTCGGTGAATTACGCCGCCCTGGTATCCATCGATGCTGCGTTAGATTTCCATACTCAGATCGGGCCAGCAGCTATCGAATCTCGCGTGAGATACCTGGCTGGAAAAGCAACGGACGCGCTGCTCGAGACAGGCGGTGTCGACGTCTTTACCTCCACGCAACCTGAACTGTCCGCTGGACTCGTATCATTCAGGATAAGTCATCTCGACACCAAGACACTCTCGAAGCAGCTCTGGGAGGAGCACAATATCTATATCAGAGAAGTTCGCCACAAGGACATCGGCTGGGATGCCAATCGACTGTCGCTGCACATCATGGCGAGCCTGCCTCAGGTTGAACGAACCCTGGCGCTGATCAGGACGATCGCCAAACCAGCCTAGCGGACAGCCCAGCACTCCAGCTCAACGGCGGCACCGAGGGCGAGTCCATCTGCCCCAAAGGCTGAACGCGCCGGTTTGTTGCCGGGGAAGTATGTGACGTAAATGTCATTGAATGCCGGCCATTCAGCGATGTCTTCCATCATCACGGTGCACTTGAATACTTTCTCCAGCGACGAACCATGCCTTTCCAGTATTCGGCGGATGTTGGCAAAAATCTGATGGGTCTCCGCCGCAATGCCCCCCTTTACGAGCTTGAGCTCACCCGGTGTCGTACCCAGCTGCCCGGAAAGAATGATCACGTCACCTACAGCGACCGCCTCCGAGAAGGGCAGCCCGAGAGCCTCAGACGATTCGCCGTTCAGGTACTCTACTTCAAGCGCATGGATTGGCGTGACTGCCAGTAACAGCATCAGCACGCCAATGAGATATTTTTTCATGTCCCGTTCCTTTTTTCTGGCCGATCTTCTGGCCGACCCTCTGCGTTGAAAACCAACCAACTTATTACTCTTCCAGGCGGCGTATTTGCGGGGCTTCGCCTGTCGTCCCCTTGGTGACCCCGCTGACCCGAGAAGCACGCCCCGATGTTTTCGGAAATTTCTTACTCAGCTCAGGCCCGGCAGCCGTGAGGCCACCATCGACCACCAGCGCTTCACCGGTGACGAATTCTGCATCATCAGAAGCCAGG
>CAXPUI010000232.1:0-15891 GCA_964220205.1 Candidatus Allofontibacter communis
GTGTTGCAGGGGCTCTCCGAAGGCCTGCATTTCGCTGAACAGGTCGGACTCGATATCAATGCTGTTGTAGACGTCATTTCCAAGGGCGCTGCTCAATCCTGGCAGATGGAAAACCGCTCAGCGACAATGGCAGACGGCAAATTTGATTACGGGTTTGCCGTAGACTGGATGCGCAAGGATCTCGGCATCGCCCTCGACACGGGTGATGAAGTCTCGGCATCACTCCCGCTCACTGCGCTCGTTGATCAATTCTACAAAGATGTACAACGCATGGGCGGTGGCCGATGGGACACGTCCAGTCTGATCCAGCGGCTCAGGACCGAAAACTGACTGGCCCTTAGGCTGAACCCATTTACGGGTGCTCTCATCATTGTTCACAGCAGTCCCCGGGGCATCCACTCAACACCACTTTCTGGTAAAGTTGCTCCCCTTAATTCTGCATGAAGAAGGAATTCGACCATGGCCCGAATGACGACTGAAGAAGCCTTTGTCAAGGTGTTGCAAATGCACGGCATTGAGCATGCATTCGGCATTATAGGCTCGGCCTTTATGCCAATATCAGACCTGTTTCCGAAGGCTGGAATTACCTTCTGGGATGTCGCCCACGAAGGTAACGGCGGCATGATGTGCGACGGTTACACGAGGGCCAGTGGAAAGATCGCCATGGCGATTGCCCAGAACGGGCCCGGCATCACCAATTTCGTGACGCCCATTAAAACCGCTTATTGGAATCACACCCCCTTACTCCTGGTTACTCCCCAGGCGGCAAACAAGACCATCCAGCAAGGCGGCTTCCAGGAGGTCGAACAGATGGCACTTTTCAAGGACATGGTCTGCTATCAGGAAGAAGTCCGGGACGCGAGCCGCATGGCTGAAGTGCTTAATCGCGTCATCGGCAAAGCCATCCGACTCTCAGCACCTGCCCAGATCAATGTTCCCAGGGACCTCTGGACCCAGGTTATCGATATCGACATGCCGCAGATGGTTGAGTTTGAACGGCCATCCGGTGGTCAGGAAGCCATTGCTGAAGCCGCCAGGTTATTGTCCGAGGCTTCCTTCCCGGTGATACTGTCCGGCGCGGGCGTTGTCATTGGCGACGCCATTGAAGAATGCAAGGCCCTCGCGGAAAAACTCGATGCTCCCGTGTGCAACGGTTACCAGCATAATGACAGTTTCCCTGGCAGTCATCCCCTGGCCTGTGGACCCCTGGGTTACAACGGCTCCAAAGCTGCCATGGAACTGATCGCAAAAGCCGATGTGGTCCTGGCACTGGGCACACGCTTGAATCCTTTTTCCACGCTGCCCGGGTACGGCATCGACTATTGGCCAAAAAACGCCACCATCATCCAGGTGGATATCAATCCCGATCGAATCGGCCTGACGAAGAAAGTGACCGTTGGTATCTGCGGAGATGCCGCCAAGGTGGCGACACAGCTCCTTGATCAGCTGTCCGCCACTGCTGGTGATACCGGCCGCGAAGATAGAAAGAGAGCCATCCATGAAGCCAACTCTAACTGGCGGCAGACACTGGCCGGTATGGACCATGAAGATGATGACCCAGGAACCTCCTGGAACGAGGACGCACGCCAGCGAGACCCGGAACTGATGTCTCCTCGGCAGGCCTGGAGAGCCTTGCAATCAAGTCTGCCAGGGAATGCGATTATTTCTTCAGATATCGGTAACAACTGCGCTATCGGTAATGCCTACCCAACTTTCGAGCAAGGTCGAAAGTACCTGGCACCAGGATTGTTTGGCCCCTGCGGTTATGGCCTGCCTTCGATCATCGGTGCGAAGATCGCCTGCCCTGACGTCCCCGTGGTGGGGTTCTCCGGTGACGGTGCTTTTGGCATCTGCATTAACGAAATGACAGCTATCGGCCGCGACGACTGGCCGGCAATCACGATGGTTGTCTTTAGACACTCCCAGTGGGGCGCGGAAAAACGAAATACAACACTGTGGTATGACAATAATTTCGTTGGTACCGAATTGAACCGCAATGTCAGTTATGCCGGTATAGCACGAGCTTGCGGAGTCGAAGGTATTGTTGTGCATACTCAGGAAGAGCTTAAAGCTGCGATCGAAAGTTCCTGTCAAGCTCAGGCTGACGGCGTGACAACCTTCATTGAAGTGATCCTCAACCAGGAACTCGGTGAACCTTTCCGTCGGGATGCCATGAAAGCACCTGAGGTTGTTGCCGGCATCGACCTTGCTGATATGCTGCCTTAGCGCTCACCTGCGCCCCGAGACTTCACTGGGCACCCATGGCCAGTGAGACGATGCTCGTGGCAACAATGTCATCAACACTGGCGCCCCGCGATAGGTCCGCAACCGGTCGCGCAAAGCCCTGTAAGATAGGGCCCGTCGCGCTGGCACGCGCCAGCTGCCGGACCAGTTTGTAGCCAATGTTACCGGCATCAAGATCCGGAAAGATCAGCACGTTCGCCTGGCCCGCAACATGACTGCCGTGCAGACCTTTAGTCGCTGCAATATCCGGCACCAGAGCACTGTCAACCTGGAGTTCCCCGTCTACCAGCAAGTCAGGCGCTTTTCTGCGAACCACCTCCAAAGCCTGCTGCACCCTGGTGACACGTTCATGACTGGCACTACCTTTGGTGGACAACGACAGCAAGGCAACCCTTGGACTCGCACCGAGAAGAACCGCTGCATTAGCGGAGGTGGTAACAGCAATATCGGCGAGTTCTTCGACCGTCGGCTCAATATTCACAGCGCAGTCTGCGAAAATAAGTGGTGATCGATCGTCGAACTCCATCAGAAAAAAACTCGAAGGCACACTGGTGCCTGCCTGAAGACCGATACACAGATGCGCGGCCTCAATAACCCTGCGCGTTGGGTGTGTCGCACCGGCGACCATAAGATCTGCACGGCCAGTCCTGACCAGCATCGCGCCAAAATAAAGTGGCTTTCTAACCGCCCTGCTAGCCATACCCGGTTTCGTCGAACGGATATCCGCATAAATCGACGAAAACTCTTCGAGAAGATGACTCTTGGCAGGGTTTTCCATCTGGCACCCTACAGGCGCCTCACCGCTGCCCAGTAACACGACGTCCACGCCATGTTCCTCGACTAGTCGCTCCGCAGCCTCAACGACCCTGGATTCTTCTCCTTCAGGCAGAACTACCGTCAGGCCCCGGCCACTGATTTTCTCGGTTAAGGTCTCAAGCAGTGACACTTAGCGCTCAGTCAGAGGAACATAGTCTTTCTGATCAGGACCATTATATTTCAGCAGCGGGCGGATCAGGATATTACTCTCCTGTTGCTGAAGAACCTGCAGGGTCCAGCCAGGTACCCGTCCCACTGCAAAAATCGGCACAAAGAGATCCTGGGGTATGCCATGCAGGTGATAAATAACACCCGAGTAGAAATCGACGTTCACATTAACCCCATGCCTGGCATAAGGCTGCATGGCGTCGACCAGCGCCGTCAGAATCTGGTTCCATTGAGGTTCACCTTTTTCAATCGACAGACGCTCGACACCTGACCGGAGGTGCCGGGCTCTCGGGTCTTCTGCTCGATAGACACGGTGACCGAACCCCATGATCGCCTCACGGTTGCCACGCTTGGCTTTGACATAGGCCTTGGCGTTCGCCGGATCCCCGATTTCTCTGGCCATTTTCATCACGTTTTCCGCCGCCCCGCCATGAGCCGGCCCTGACAGGGCTCCTATCGCTGCGGTGACAGCGGCATGCAGGTCTGCATCAGTACCTGTTACTACCCGGGCGGTGAAAGATGATGCATTAGAACCGTGCTCCGCATGCAGGATGAAATCCAGGTCCATCAGCCTCGCCGCTTCAACGCTGGGTCGCTCACCTTGAAGCATGTACAGGAAATTCGCCGCGTGTGATAACTCCTGATCTGCCTTGACGGGTTCCTGCCCATTTCTGATTCGATGGTGCGCAGCAACGATCGCTGGCACCTGCGAGCTCAGGCGGATGCCTTTTCTCAATACTGCTTCCGGAGAACAATCCGTCGTTTCTGCATCGAATGCAGCCAGTGATGACACTGCCGTCCGCAGGACGTCCATGGGATGAGCAGTCTTTACCCGGTCTATAATGTCCAGAACCGCGACAGGCAGCGAACGAGCGGCTTTCAATGCAACATCAAAATCACTGAGTTCGCTGACCGTAGGCAGTTCACCATGCAACAGGAGATAGGCGGTCTCTTCAAAAGTAGAGTTCTCAGCAAGGTCATGAATTGAGTAACCGTAGTAACGCAGTTCACCTGCCTGCCCGTCGATATAGGTCGCTGGTGACCGGTCAAAATAGACCCCTTTAAGACCTCGATGAATTTTATCTACGTCGGCCACAGCTCTCTCCCGTCAGAGGCGACTCAGTTCCTGTTTGAGAATTTCGCACATTTCGTCGATCTGTTCTTTTTCAACCACCAATGGTGGTGATATCAACGCTGCATCACCCGTCGTTTTGACGTGCAGTCCTGCATCAAACAGGCGCTTCTGCAAGAGATTACCCCTTTTACCCGGGAAGTCTTCTGTGGTGACATCAATACCTGCAATCAAGCCATAACCACGGATGTCAGCGACAGCACCTAAATTTTGCAGGGAGAAAATCGCGTCGAGAAAATACTCCGACATGTCCGCCGCCCGCTGGAAGAGGTTTTCCCGCTCATAAATTTCCAGCGTCGCGATGCCAGCCGCGCAGGCAGCAGGATGGGCAGAATAGGTATAACCGTGGGCGAGTTCGACAACATCTCTCGGATAAGCATCGACAATGGTCTGGTAGATCTCCTCTTTAACACCAACAGCCCCCATCGGCTGCGCACCATTTGTCAGGGCTTTCGCCATGGTCATGATGTCGCCCGTGACACCCAGGGTATCGGCCGAAAAGGCGCCACCCGTTCGACCAAATCCAGGGATCACCTCATCCAGGACGAGGAGTATGCCGTGAGCATCACAAAGCTCGCGAAGGCGCTCCAGGTAACCCACCGGGGGTACCAGGCATCCCGTGGAACCCGCAATAGGTTCAATGAAGCAGGCAGCGATATTGTTGCCGCCGTAGGTCTGAATCGCCGTCAGCAGATCGTCGGCCAGCTCTGGCCCGCGGTCCAGGGGTTGGCCCTTTGAAAAAGTCTGGTCCGGATCCCAGGTCGCGCGCATATGGACGACACCAGGCATGACACCATTGAAGCCCTGGCGGTTTTTCACCAGACCAGACAATGACGTACCGCCGATATTTACGCCGTGGTAGGCGCGGTGCCGTGAAACAAAGATATTACGATGACCTTCGCCGCGACACGCATGGTACTGCAGAGCCATTTTGATGGCCGTGTCTACAGACTCTGAACCGGAATTACAGAAAAAAACCTTGGTGATGGGCTCGGGTAGTATAGCCGTCAGCTTGTTCGCCAACTCAAAGCTGCGAGGATGGCTACGCAAAAAGGAAGGCGTGTAATCAAGCTCCTGCAGCTGCTTGGCAACCGCTTCGGTAATCTCCGGGCGACAATGACCAGCGGCGGATGTAAACAGCCCTGAACAGCCATCCAGCAACCTGTCGCCATGCTGATTCCAGAGATAAACACCTTCACCCTTAACAAATAAGCGTGGGTCATCTTTGAACGATTTATTGTCGGTACAGGGCAGCCAATGACTTTCCAATTCTTCCCGAACCAACTCGACACCTTGAATCGCATTCATGTGAACTCTCCCAACTGAGAACGGCAAGGCTACTTGGACAAGTTTGTTTTCTCAACCTGGTTTTTCCGCCAGGGCGTTGCCAGTCAAGGGGCGGCCGTTTTGAATCTTAGCCTGATCCCTGTTGTAACTGGTAGTATGGCAACAGGAGTTTGTTGTACCTCATCAGCCTATGTCGGACGTTCATCGCGAGTTGCCTGCTACAGCCAAGATCGGTATCACGGCTGTGGTTCTGCCCATGCTCATCTACGTGGGCAACCCCGCCGTTGCGCTGCTGGTCGGCTCTGCCTTGTCTTTACTGACGAACGCAAAAATCGTCCCCGGCTCGGATAAGCTTGGTAAGTACGCGCTACAAACCGCCATCATTCTCCTGGGCCTGAAACTCAACGCGGCAATGCTGCTCCAGATCAGCGCTGACTACAGCCTGATGGTGACATTCTATGTCCTTGCCACGCTGGCCGTGGGTTTCACCATCGGTCGCCTCCTCCGTAACGACGACGTATCTAATCAACTCATCAGCAGCGGTACAGCAATCTGTGGCGGTACCACAATCGCCAGTCTATCGCCCATTATTCACGCAAGGCCTGATCAGACTGCCGTTGCGCTGACAGTCGTCTTCCTGCTGAACGCGCTGGCATTGTTCACCTATCCCTATATCGGTGAGTTTCTTCAACTGACCCAGGAACAGTTCGGCGTCTGGTGTGCTCTTTCTATTCATGACACATCGAGCGTCGTCGCTACGGCATTACTGTATGGTGAGGACGCCGGTGCTGTCGCAACCACGCTGAAACTGGGCAGGACACTCTGGCTGATTCCCCTCCTGGTCGTCGCAAGTGTCATGGCGCGGCAGGATGCCCGGGTCCAGGTCCCGACTTTCGTGCTGCTCTTTATTCTCAGCGCGATGCTTGGCAGTTTCCTGGACCTGCCGGCCTGGCTGACGACCAGCGCAGGCAGCACCAGCAAAGCCCTTCTGGTCCGGGCGCTGGCTTGTATCGGTCCCGATATTTCCCGGACCACCGTCAGAGAATTGCGGGGCGCTACCCTGGTCCAGGGAATAGCCCTCTGGCTGATCGCGGCACCTGCCACCCTCGCAGCTGTTTACTACCTGGTCTGAGTGATATGCGTTTTAGTTATGTAACTAGCGGAATCTATTCTTTCCCGCGGGAGATTCCGGGTGGTCTAATGACACCGTGGCTACCAACAGACCAAAACTTCCCGTGACGGCATTCCTGGCGCTGGGCGTCTTTGCGCTGTTCCTCTTTGCTCCACTTGTCGCCTGATCAGGCGACAAGCTTTCATTCCTTAAGATAGTCATTGACCCTTTTGTGCAGGTGTCGGATGCGGCATTCCTGGTAATTTCCCAGGGTCTGGGAACCACGCTCACAGGTTTTAAAGCCACGTGTCTGAGCCGCCATGTTCGACGTGTCCTGGTCATAGACCGCTCCCAGGAAACCAAGTCCTTCGGCTTGTGTGTAGCTTTCATCAACATCAAGTATCAGCGGGTCCGGAGGCGGTGGGGGTGCTTTTTCGGGATGAACCGGGCGCAGGAAATAGAGGTCAAAGAAAGAGTAGTCGGGATCCTCGGGATCAGGCCGAAACCTGTACGCCATCGGCAGTGAAAGCCCCGGGAAGATAAAAAAATTCGGGAAGACAAAATATTCGATAGAATCGAGTGTCTGCGCAGTCGAGTAGCCGGAAAAGTCCTGATCATACTCTTCTCCCAGTTTTTCCTGAACGATCCGGGCATATACATCACGGGCAGTCAGTCCATCCGGTATTTCGGGGATCTTATCTGCTTCAGGCACCCGCCTGCCCCAAAGTTCCTGCAACAGTTCCTGCTCAGTCGGTTGCTCCGGCATCCGCGGGTTAGGTGAACCAACCGTATGGATGAACCGGTTGACATTATCGGGGAAAACATCATAGGTCGTGATGGGCTCCGAATACTCCCGACCCCCTGCATGAGTTTCTTTAACATGGTAAGCCTCCATAAAGGCTTCTTCAGCAGCTTTCCAGTTTACCGGTAGCCGCTTGCAGAGATGCGTCTCGGTATACCGGTTCTCAATGCCAAAATCCCTGAAATGTTCAGGCAGCACACCCAGGAAATCAGCCAGCGGTTCCGCTTCCTTGTCGAAGTTAACAAAAACAAAGCCACCCCAGGTATCTACTTTGACCTCTCGCAGGCTGTGGCTATCCGAGGATGCATGAGGGAAGTCCCAGGCTTCCGGCAGATCAATTAATTCACCGTCGAGCGAGTACTCCCAACCATGGAACGGGCATTTGAACGACTCACAGAATCCGGCACTACCGCTGGGTTTCAGGGCCGTCCCTCGATGCATGCAGGCGTTGAAATACCCCTTGATAGCACCTGACTCAGTACGCGTTACGATGGCTGATAACTGACCAATATCATAAACATGATAATCACCCGGTTCGGGTATGTGCTCCTCTCGGCATGCCATCTGCCATACCTTGGGCCACATCTTTTCAAACTCCGCTGCAGCATAGTCCCTTGAGGTGTAGTTGCTATAGGGAATATCTTCATCCCCGAGAAACTCGTAGGAATATTCGAGGAAAGGTGCTGGTGGCTGCGACGCATCCCTCTGAATCGCCTCCTGATATGAAGGTCCCGGCGCCCGTGCTTCACCCGGCTGGCTGGACAACTTATTTTCCGACATGTGAGCTTTCTCCCGGCCACTCTGTTACAAGAATAAACACTCCGACAACCCCAAGGCAAACTAGCTGACCCTGAGCACCCCTTCCTGTGCAACGCTGACCAGGCAACGACCCTCCTGATCATAGATTCTGCCCAAGGCCAGGCCTCGGCCATTCTTAGCAACCGGGCCTTCGGTTGCATAAAGCAACCAGTCACCGAAATTCGGTTCCTCATGAAACCACATGGCATGGTCAAGACTGGCACCGACGAGACTCCCCTGATCAGCGTGGGGACGAAAAGCCGTATCGAGCAGACCGCGGTCACTGGCGTAAACAATGAGCGCCAGGTGCAGCTTGGGGTCATCAGGCATCTCACCATTGACTCGCAACCAGACCCTCTGTTCAGCCGGTCGAGCCTGGTCTGCCGTAATATCAGTCGCCATACGAACATCAACCGGCATGTCCTGCCAGTGACTCCGGCCTTTGAGCTGATCACGGTTCGGCAAATTCTCAGGCGGTTCGCAGACCGGCATATCGGGCTGGTGCTCCACTCCCCGTTCACTTCTCTGAAAGCTGCTGATCAGCTGGAAAATACAGTCTCCGCCCTGCCAGGCCTCGACCCGACGCGAACGGAAGTTTCGTCCATCCTTCATCGCAGTTACATGATAAGCAATGTCTCGCTCAGCCCTTCCTGGTCTGAGGAAGTAGGCATGCAATGAATGAAGGGGAAAGTCATCTACCGTATTTTGTGCCGCCATGGTGGCCTGTGCTGCTACCAGGCCACCAAACAACCTGGCCTCACCACCTACACCGCCTTCTCCGGCTCCACCAACAAAGACACCGGGACTCTCCTCCGTCATGCTGAGTCTTCGCAGCAGGCGATCAAATCGATTCATGCGTCGTTGCTGATCGTTCCCAGCCATGTTTCCAATGCCTGTAGATGCTCATCGACCGACTTGAATCCTGCATTGTGGGTCGCGATGGACAGATCCGTTGCGCCAAGCGCTTGCCAGTCGGCATAACTCTGCTGCCAGTTTTCCGGTGAACCACCAGCCGCCTGGACCTGGGCATGGATACCAAAAGAGTCCCAGCTTAGCCCTGCTGCTTCACGCGTCTCCTTCATGCTGTCAATCGCGGCCGCAACTCTTTTGCCGGGTCCGGTCACCGGCATCCATCCATCTCCCAGTCGCGCGCATCGATCCAGCAACGCCGGCGCCCCGCCACCGAACCAGATTGGCACTGGCTGAGTTGGCCTCGGGTTAATGCCCGCCAGGGTAAACTGATGGTACTTGCCGTCATAGGAAAAGCAGTCTTCCTGCCAAAATCGGCGCATAAGCTCGACCTGCTCCTCCTGGCGACGCCCTCTATTGGTGAAATCCTCATTCAATACCTCGTACTCAACCGCATTCCAGCCGGTACCAATACCCAATCGTAATCGGTTCTCAGACAGAATCGCCAACTCGGCGGCCTGCTTGGCCACCAGCGCGGTTTGCCGTTGAGGAAGGATCACAATACCGGTGACCAGCTCTACCCTGGTAGTCAGAGCCGCCACATAAGAGAAAAACGTAAATGGCTCGTGGAACTGCACGTCTTTATCATAAGGACCTTCAAAGCCACCGGGCCGATTTCTGTCAGCGCCCACCACATGGTCGTAGATCATAATGTGAGCTGCTCCAAGTGCCTCCGCACCCGTCACAAAGGCTCGTATAGCCCCGGTATCTGTCCCAATCTCGTGATGTGGTAAGACGACGCCTGTCTTCATTGATCTTCCTTACGTTGGCAAAAGAGAGAGTAAACCCCGCCAACAGGAAAATAGAAAGCCTGATTAACTACCGTTATCGAAATGCTGAATGAAACTGGTTCAGAAGGAAAACAGGCCATCTCGGCGTCGGGGTATGAAAAAACTAGAGCGTCATCATCAGGAAACCGGTCAACGCTGCATTGTTGGTCGACAGTGAAGGATCAACCCGTGATTTTATCTCCATGATCGCAGCACGGTAGCCACTGTAGAACTCCCAGCTGGGCCGCGGTTTATACTCCAGCTCGAGCTGGAGCTTATCCACGATAGCCTTGGCCGTCGTAGGTTTTACAAACACTTCTTCCTGGGGCCTGTAGTAAACCATCCCGACGGTAATCACGCTCCATTTGGCGATCTTGTATCTCGCGAGAATGTCTACCACTTCGCCCAGCCCAACAGCCTGAGGACCGTGATAAAGCTTACGAACTGCTTCGGTCAACGCCTCCTTTTCCGTGGAATTCATGTCGTTAACAGCGTCACGGAACTTTGGCTTTTCAAACATCGACACCATCGATGACCGAGACACCAGTTTCACCAGGCGCTCGAGAAAGTCATTAGGCTGGTAAAAAGCCACAGGATCGAAAAGCTCCGTCGCGAATTCGGTCATCTTCGTCATCCGATGCTTCTTGAGGACGGGTTCCAGCGCAGGATCAGCAAACCCTGCAGGATAGGATTGCAGAAAGTGAGCTTCAGCGATCCTCAATCTCTCGTAATTCATGAGCTTCGTCCATTTCGCGCCAAACCGACGATTTTAACCGTCGTTCAGCACAGGTTCACTTCCAGAAGCGTTGTTCAGTTTTCGTTCAATTTTTTCATTCTAGTCTGTCCTCCACGATCAACCCGCAGACAGAACAGGAGACCTAACATGCTGAATGCGATCAAATCGATAACCACCTTTTTGGTGCTAAGCCTTTTCACTTCAACTGCGTTCGCCGCTGATGACAACAGCTTTTTTGTCTGGGCTGATGTTGTTGACGTCGATCCTATCGTCACTACCCGGTACGAGAAGGTACCGACCACTGATTGCCGGATCGTCAAACGTCGCCATGACCACGGTCATAACCAGGAAGTTCTGCCGGCACTCTTCGGGGGGGTTCTCGGCGGCGTGGTGGGCAACCAGTTTGGCAAGGGGAACGGCAAGAAAGCCATGACCGTCGTTGGCGCTATCGCCGGGGCGAGTATCGCCACGCAACAGGCATCGCCCAGGTGGCGCCAGGAAAGAGTTTGCGAAACCGACTACAAACGCCGCCGTATCGACGTTGTTGACGGATACCGGGTGACTTACGAGTACCTGAACCAGCAGTTTGAGGGTATCACTCAAGAACATCCTGGCGACCGCATGAAGCTGTATGTCACGGCCAAACCCGCCAGCGACAACTACATCTAGGGAGAATGCCAATGAAACCATGGGTTACAGTAATGATGTTGTTTTTGACGGGTAACGTACTTGCGGCTGACGCAAACGGGCCGATTATGCGCCTGTTTCCCACCACAGTTCTCGAGGACATCCGGGAGACCGGTAAAGCCGCAGAGAAAATGGAAGATAACCTGCAGGATGTCATCGCCCGGCTGGATCTACAGCAGCAGCTTTACCGGGAGGCATTATGCTCAGGCGCTGACGAGGACCCAGGATGCGATCGTATCGCCAGGCAGTTGGGCGCAACCTATCTCGAAATGCTGAGCGCTATGGAAGAGCGCCTGCCAGCCATGGAAGAAGCGGTTAACAACACGCGCAACAGTCTTGCTAAACGGCTAAAGCAGGAGTTGGGTGAAAAGTCCACGCCCAATGGGTTACAGAATCTACTGCTCGGACGTATCGAAAAACTCCCTGCGGATACGGATGCTGCAACGCTTCGTGGAAAGTCCGGCATCCGCCTGTCAAACCGCTTCAAGCAGTACTACAAGCTGGTCGCCACGCGGAATGGCAATGCCTCTCAATCCCTGGCAGTGGTCGCGGCAGATATCTATCTGGATATGCAGGAAGCATCGCACCTGATCGCGACGACAAGAGAAGAAATCTCAAGGGCTGCCCTGATGGAGCAGCTTAACCAGTCGTTCGGCCAGATCACGCCTGAAATGGGTGAGATTGTTGCCGACGTGAAGACCATTTTGTTTGGCGAGGCCGACATGGCTGCACCGATTTCAGCTGCCCCGAATAGAAATGTCAGCACCGCTTTTGTCAGCCCCCTCGAGTTTTAAGGAGCAACTCATGAACCCTATTGACTCTCAATTCACGTTACTGAAATCAGCCTTGCTGTCGCTCTGTCTGCTGACCACAGGATGCGCCACGACAGAAACCGTCAGCCACTGTGATGTGGCACTCAAGGCGCCGCTGAGGGAAGCCATGAGCATTGCATCAGATCGCCTGGCGACAGGTTGTGGAAGCAACTATCAGAGCTATGTGTACGACCTGGTCGCGATCGCCAAGGACAATCCCGGATCTGATAACAAGCAGGCTTTCAGCGACTTTTTGGTCGGACTTTCGGAACGTGGCATCATATCCAAGCGCCAGGCTAAATCCTTCTACAACCGCTATTTCAACATTAAGTTCATCTCACTCGGTGGTAACTACAACACCTGCTCCCAGGTCTGTCCGAGCCGAAAGAAAGTGCTTGGTGACATGCACCAGGAGCTGCTCGACAAAGAAGTCGGTTTACTGCAAATCAGTAACGACGCAACCTCATACTACCGGGCGGACCTGCTGCTCAAGGAATCGGAACTGGTCCTTGAAGCCACCTGCCACGCCTGTGCCGTCGGTGCCGCGCCATGATCCAGTCCGCAGGCTGGCACCTTATCGGTGCGCTGGCAGGTTTCACAATCAGCCTGGGGCTGCTCACCAGCACCGTGAGGCTGGCGATAATCAACTGGATAACCACCAACCTGGGATACTCAACCCTGGCCTTCGGGATCTGCCTGGTTGCCTACCTGGTGTCCTTGCTGACATTAAAGCAACAGCTGAACAGACGAGCCGCGTATCAGCGGGTTGTTCAACTCGATCAGCTGAGCGATGTCTGGATCCACGTGTTTATCGGTATCGGTGTTATCTGGACAGCCATCGGTATGCGCAGCGCCCTGGTCGTGACACTGTCAGCACCGGATAGCCTCATCAACGATGCAGGCCAGGTTCTCAGTCGGATGGTGGAAGGCGGTATCCTGCTGGCGTTGTCCACCACTATCGTCGGCGCCATCGGGGGCTACCTGATGCGACTCTTCAAGACTCTCACCCTGGGCCCTGCACTGACGGCTTTCTACCATCAGGAAAATCGATCCGGCATTGAAGCGACACTGGACAAGCTCGATCGCATCGAACAACGCCTGGCAGGGCTCTCCTATCGGGAGCAAAAACCATGAAACAAATCAATCACCCAGGGTCCATGGACACCGACAGCCTGCAGGCGGATGTCATGCGTTTTCTCGCCATCATCGCCTTCTGTCTGATCGCCGTCATGGCGCTGGTTCCCGGCTTACCGGAGGAGACCTACCCTCAGAAGTCAGCAGGAAACTCTCCTGTGCAGGAACACCTGGGAGCTTCGGCGCTGGAAGCGCCCCAGGCCAGCCTGCCGGAAATTCATCCTGAACCGGTTTTGGAGGCACTCAATCCACCCGGCAGTCAGCAGGCTTCAACATTATCTCTGCGTTTTGCATCCGAGCAGGACTTCCTCAGCTTGCTCGGTAAAGGTGAAATAACCTTGTACGCCCGCGGCGCAGAAAACTACGTTCAACTTAACCGGGATTTTTCACTCTCCCCCGTATCCCTGGAGACTGAACTATATGAACTCTTGCCTGATTCCTTACCAGCAAAAATCATCAAGGTATTGCGCCGCCAGGGTGTGACTGAACCCTTCCTGGTCTCACTGCCGAATACGACAGCACGCGAAATCGAAAGGCTCAGCGTTCACCACGAAGAGGCCGGCGGAGTGCTGCTCATCAATCATTCAGGACAGGTACATCATGAAAGGCCAGCGTAACTTTCTATTCCTGTGGCTGTTGTCTCTCTCCTGCCATAACTATGCGGTCAATGGGGAGCTGGGCCGATGGCTTGAGCATGAAGCGGGCCCTGCTCTTGCAGAGCTGATTGAATCAGAACCACGGTTTATCGGCGAAGCAATCGGGTTCGCGACCCTGAAAGGTGGCCACCTGGCCCCCCTTGATTCCCGGTTGGCGCAGGACCTGGGTAACGGAATCAGACGGTCGCTTCTGCAAAGATCCGGAATACGCGTTCCCCTGGAACCAGAGAACTGCCAGGTAGCCAAGGAAAACATCGTGTTGGCGATTGACATCCGCAGGTTAGATCACGCGAGACACAGGGTGGAGTTCGCCCTGGTTGATCGTGAAGAATCACTGTGGATCAATCGATCACTGCAAACCTGGACAGGCAGACTTAGTCGGGTTCAGTACCAGCACCTCGGTCAGCTGAGCTCGATAGCCACAAGCACCGCTGACAGCCCCAGCCACAGCAACGGGGACAAGGGACAATCCGGTCCCTGTCGCCCCCCCGACCTGGATGACAACGACGTGCCTGGTAAGCATCCCCCGCTCTTCTCCCAGCAACTGATCTCGGCGATCAGTCGCAGTGATCGCCGAACAACGTGCCAGGGTCACGGGAGATACTGCGTCGACGTTGAGTACACGACACTGCAGGATACTTACCTGTTCGAGTTCATCACGTTGCGTGGCCGAATCATTGCACTCTCCACCGGTCAGGCGCCCGAATTACGCTACGGCAAGTTCACAAAAGGTCTGAAGGTTCCGGTCTCACAAGTTTCGAACCGACCCTCAGTGGGCTACTACATTCTAGCCACCCAGTATCGCGACACCGCTGCAGAGCTGGTGCGTTTCTTTTCCGAGAACGCTCAGGGCAAAGCCGGCCCTGACGACAAACAGTTACGACGTCTCAGCGAGCTGGTTAGTCAGCGCAGTGTGCAGTGGCAGGCACTTCACTTAACCACGGATGGCCGAAAGGTCAGAACATTATAGGAACACTCTTATGCCGTTTTTCTCAGGTATCCTCACGGGTATCATCGTTGCCTTTTTTCTCACCAGCAATCCTCTGAGACTCTGGCCAGAGGACCTCGTTGGCGAGCTTGCGTTGTCGCCCGGGGAGAACAGCAGTCCATCTGATTTAATCGTCCAGGAACCAAGCAGTCAGCCAGACCTGCCATTGTCATCGAACGCTGACGCCAACAGCTTGTTGCCCCCTCCGCTCGAATACGACTCTGAAGAGACGGAGATTTTCCATGAGATCTGGCAACCATTTCGAAGCGAAGCATCAGCCAGCGGCTTCGCGGACTACCTGACTAGGCAGACAGGCCAGGATTTCATCGTCGAGAAGACAGCGCCGGGCGAATACCAGGTCGGGTTTTTCAGCGAGGATGAGGCCGACAGCGCTTCAGTGCTGGAAGCAATCAGACACCTGATCAACTATCAACCAACGCTGTTATGAGGATCTTCATGGTCTTGATGATGACCGGCCTCGCTGCGTTCGCCCAGGCCGACCATCCTTTTCAGCGGTGTTTTCAGCTTGCAAGTCTGCAGCACAACGTACCCGTGGATCTGCTGATTGGCGTTGCCAGCGTTGAGAGCAACTTCAATTCCAGTGCCAGGTCCGATGCTGATGCCCACGGCATCATGCAGATTCGCTGGCCCTTAACCGCAAAGCACCTGGGTGTGACACGCCTGGCACACCTTTACAACCCCTGCGTCAACATTGACGTCGGTGCCAGTTATCTGTCTGAGCTGTTACACCGATTCGGAGAGCCTGAATTAGCGCTTGCTG
>CAXPUI010000233.1:0-2045 GCA_964220205.1 Candidatus Allofontibacter communis
TAACCTACTGTTTTGCATGGAAAAAATACAGGTCTACTATGGAGTGGGAATGAAAGCGGACGGCAGTGGGCTGGACAGTCTGCCTGACTAGATGTCTGAACCGATGCCTAATGAGTTGGCCTTCCTGCCGGCTGCGAGCCTAGGTACAAAACAGGTTAAGGCTGATTTGGATTTGTGGAGCGTTAGATATGACCGTTCATGATTGGCAGAGAACCTTCGTTTCGATGACATCACCGACCGCACCCAGAAATGGTGCTGGTTTCTATCCCTGCCAGGGGCTGTATTACGAACCGGTCGGTGCCAAGGTAAAAACGGCGTTCATAGCCACGCACTACAACGTTGATTTCTCTGAACACTATCTCGGCGAATATTTGGCAAGTCGAGGCTATGGTTTTCTCGGTTGGAATACACGATTTCGTGGAGCCGAAGGTTTCTTCCTGCTGGAACATGCCCTCATCGACATTGGACAGGGAGTAAAATGGCTTAGGGAGGAGGCCGGTGTCGAGAAGATTGCTATCCTGGGCAATTCAGGTGGCGGGTCGCTGATGGGTGCGTACCAGTCCCAGGCCCATGGTATGACGATGACGCCAACCCCGGGTTTAACGATACCTGACGCCCTGGCTGACATTGATGCGGCCGACTTTTATATCTCCTTGTGCGCCCATGGTGGTAGGCCAGAAGTGCTGACGGCGTGGTTCGACCCGTCAATTACTGACGAAACAGACCCTGCGAGTGTTGATCCTGATCTGAATATGTACGACGAGCAAAACGGGCCGCCTTACAGCGACGCGTTTATCAAAAAGTACCGCGAGGCCCAGGTTGCTAGAAACCACCGCATAACAGCCTGGTGTCGTGATGAGTTAGCTCGGCTTGAAAAATTGGGAATGCGTGACAGAGCCTTTCCAATGTATCGAACCTGGGCGGATCTGAGACTGATGGATCCGGCAATTGATCCTAACGAACGCAGACCACGATGGTGCTACGCCGGTGATCCGAAAGTGGCCAACTTCGCTCCTCGTGGCATCGGTATGATCAACACGCTCCGCACCTGGCTTTCAATGTGGAGTCTTGAAGAATCTCACTGCCAGGGTGAACCTCATCTGAAAAGAATTGCAGAGCCTGCGCTTGTTATTCAAAGCATGGGTGATACAGGCGTATTCCCCAGTGATGCACAGGCGATCTACGATGGACTGGCATCGCCAGACAAAGCACTGCACTTTGTCACCGGTGATCCTTATCTCGAAGAACCGCATGATGCCCGAGACGTTGTTGCAGATTTGATCGTTAACTGGTTAGAAAGACACGGCGCGTGATGACCCGAAGGAAATGAGCCTGTACTTGTCAACGTAATTGACAGTATTGCGATAAGATGGAAAGGTAACGGCACGAGTAAAGGAGCAAGTCATGGGAACGAACGAAAAGTTCAACTTTCGCGGTATCAATCATCTGGCGCTGGTTTGTCGTGATATGAAGAAGACTGTGGATTTTTATCAGGGGCTGCTTGGTATGCCTCTGACCAAAACCGTTGTTCTGCCTAACGATGGTGGTCAACATTTTTTCTTTGATTGTGGTGGTGGTGACCAGTTAGCGTTCTTCTGGTTTCCAAACGCGCAGGCGTCGCAACCTGGCGTCAGTCATGCGCCTGCGCTGGTCGGTGCCGGTGATATCACGTCGGCCCACGGTTCGATGAATCACGTCGCCTTCGACGTGCCTTTGGAGAAAATGGACGAATATAAGCAGAAGCTGGTTGATGCAGGTATTGAATGTACCGATTTTTACCACGATGACTCAGCGATGGGGGTCAGCAAGGAAACCAACGAGACAACCTTTGTTCGCTCTATTTACTTCAAGGATCCTGATGACATTCTCGTTGAGTTCGCATCCTGGACCCGTGAGTTAACTGAGGATGATGTCAACACAGAGCCAGTCAGCGTCGACTAGCTCGAACTCGGTAGCCAACATTGTCGAAGCGCCCTGAACAAATCAGCAGGTACTATGCCTGGTACGTCGTTTTTGTCCTGCTGATAGCTCAGGCGTTTTCTTTT
>CAXPUI010000234.1:0-4340 GCA_964220205.1 Candidatus Allofontibacter communis
GGTTACGAGGAAGCGAAACCTTGGCGAGGAATGTGTTCTATGCCCAGTCGGGCGGGGTCACGGCTGTTATTAATGCGACGGCCTGTGGAGTGATCGAAACAGCAAGGAGATCCCGCAGGATCGGCAAGGTACTGGCGGGCCGGAACGGTATCATCGGTGCCCTGAACGAGGAACTGATTGATACGTCGAAGGAGAGTACGAGGACAATTGCCGGATTGCGTCATACCCCAAGCGGTGCTTTCGGGTCTTGCCGCTATAAGCTGAAGAGCATTGAAGAGAACAAGGCGGAATACCTGCGACTGATTGATGTTTTCCGTGCCCATGACATCGGCTACTTCTTCTATAACGGTGGTGGTGATAGTCAGGATACCGCGCACAAGGTATCACAGCTCTCGACAGAGCTCGGTTATCCAATCACCTGCATCGGTATTCCCAAAACGGTCGACAATGACCTGCCTGTCACGGACACCTGTCCCGGGTTTGGTTCAGTCGCGAAATACGTTGCGGTCTCCACCATGGAAGCGGGTCTCGATGTCGCCTCCATGGCAGAGTCTTCGACGAAAATCTTTGTTCTCGAAGTCATGGGTCGTCATGCCGGATGGATAGCCGCGGCAGCGGGGCTGGCAAAGACTGATGCAGGGTCGCCACCGCACATTATCCTGTTTCCTGAAATTGACTTCGATCAGAAGCGTTTTCTCAAGAAGGTCAAACAGACAGTCGACAGGCACGGCTTCTGTGTCATTGTTGCGTCAGAGGGAGCGCAGTACGCGGATGGAACTTTCGTCGCGGATGCTGGTGCAAAAGATGCTTTTGGTCATACCCAGTTGGGTGGCGTAGCGCCCACCCTGGTCGACATGATCAAAGCGGCTCACGGTTACAAATGCCACTGGAGTGTCGCCGATTACCTGCAGCGGGCTGCCCGTCACATTGCGTCCAGTACGGATGTCGAACAGGCCTATGCCGTGGGTGCGGCAGCGGTCCGTTTCGCCCTGGAAGGTAAGAATGCCGTGATGCCGGTGATTCGCCGCAAAAGTTCCAGTCCCTACCGGTGGGATATTACCGAAGCCCCTCTCGCCAGCGTTGCAAATGTTGAAAAGATGATGCCCCGGTCCTTTATCACGCGGGATGGATACGGTATCACTGGGGCCGCCAGAGACTACCTGTCACCGTTGATCAGGGGAGAAGACTATCCACCTTATCAGGCCGGATTACCGAAGTACGTACGGCTGAAGAATCAGCTGGTGCGAAAGAAACTGCCGGCTTTCCGGAGCGCCTGAGCGTCAACCGGTGGCTGATTCGTGATCCAGCAGGGTTGCCTGCAGGTCAGAAACAAGCATGGTTGCGCCGGAATCGTTGACGAGATTGGTCCGTTCGTCCGGATCATTTTCCAGGTCGAACAATTCGCAGGCCGTTTCGCTTTTCAGATGAGCGGTAAAGCGGTGTGTCGGTGTCCTGATCGCGGCATAGTTGCCGATCCTGGAATGCAGCAGGTTCCTCCCGGCAAGCGAACCGTCGATTGCGGGGAGCAGGGAGTGGCCATGACAGCCACTCGGTGCTTCTGTGCCGCCGATTTCTGCGAGGGTGGCGGTGACATCCGTCAATTCGACCAGGCTTTGGTCGACTCGCGGTTCCATGCCGCCGGGCGGCACCATGATTAGTGGTACCTTAACCGAGCCCCGGTAAAAGTTCATCTTTGCCCAGAGTCGATGTTCGCCGAGCATTTCACCGTGATCCCCGGTGTAAATAATCCAGGTGTCATCCAGTTGCCCCAGGGCCTCGAGGGTGGCCAGTACCTCGCCGACTTTCTGATCCACCAGTGAGACCATTCCCAGGTAGTGACGTATCCCGTTTCGGACAAAGTCTTCGTCCATAACCTGGGCCTGGGAATGGTCATCCAGGCGCTCGAGGTAGCCTGCCCAGGTTTCGTTGACTGCTTCGGCAGGGGTTTGATCGGGTAGGTCGATCTGGGCGTCGGCATAGTAGTCAGCCCAGTCCGGATCGTCGATAAGCGGAACGTGGGGTTGCACAAACGCCAGCTTGAGAAAAAAGGGTTTATTGCTGTTCCGTCTCCGCAGCCATTCGTTAGCTTCGGCGGCCAGGAAACTGGTCAGATCATGCGCTTGAGGCAGGACGCTGGTTTCGCCGCGCCAATGTGAGTCTGTAAGCCGGAAGACCCCGCGAATCTGGTCCCGATAGGCTCCCAGGAGATTGTGCTGGGCCAGGTAATCGGTATAGGGGGTGGCCAATCGATCTTCGACATGCAGGTACTTGTCGTATTCCTCCAGGACGTAGTCCCAGCCGAAGGATTGTACAAACGGGTTATAGGAACGCATGTCGATTTCGCCATCGTCCTCTGGTGGCTGGTAGGACTCATGGTAGTGAGTTTTACCGATGGTAGCCGTTTCATATCCGGCGCCCTGGAGTTGCTTCATGACAGTTGGCCACTCAGGGTCAAAGCCACCCGTGTTATGGATAACGCCGAGCTCATAGGCATAGCGTCCGGTGATGACCGAGGCGCGACTGGGCTGACAGATGGGGCTCTGGCACCAGGCGTCGGAAAATCGGAGTCCACGGCCAGCCAGTTTGTCAATGCTCGGTGTGGCGACCAGTTCGTGACCAGCACATCCCATGACATCGTGTCGATGCTGATCAGCGAAGATAAAGAGTATGTTGGGTGGAGAAGTCATTGCGGCATAAACAGTCAAGCCTGATTTTTTATTGTACCATGGCACGCGAACCTACCCAGGATTGAGAGATGCCTTCAGAACACAAGACTTTTTGCCGTTATTGTCATGCTTATTGCCCGATGATTGCGACGGTGGGGGACGATGGCAAGGTCCTGTCGGTAAAACCCGATACCAGTAACGAAATGTATGGCGGTTACACCTGCATTAAGGGTCGTCAGCTGGTTGAGCAGATGTACCAGTCGGAACGCCTGACCTCTCACCAGAAACGTCAGGAAAATGGGGCGTATGTTGCTGTGGATACGGAAACCGCGCTGGATGAAATTGCAGCGAAGGTTCAGGAGATTATCGCGACGCATGGCCCGCGAGCTATTGCCACCTACAATGGCACCGTTGCTTTCCAGAATTCCGCACAGCTTGTTTATAGTCGGGAATGGCACAATGCGCTGCAGTCTCCCTCGTACTATACCAGTGTCACCATCGACCAACCGGCCAAGGTCTTTGTTGGTTCGCGCATGGGTTACTGGACGGGTGGCAGTCACAGCTTTCATGACTCGGATGTTGCGCTGATTATCGGCAATAACCCGTTAGTCTCGCACTATGCGTCGCCGGGTGGGGTACCGTCGATCAGCCCCGCTGACCAGATCAGGCGTGCAAAGAAGCGAGGCATGAAACTTATTGCGGTTGATCCCCGGCAATCGGAGCTCGCGAGGCGCTCGGATATCCACCTCCAGGTAAGGCCAGGTCAGGACGCCACGTTGCTGGCCGGGATGATTCGCCTCATTCTTGACGAAGAACTGCATGATGGTGACTTCTGCGATCGCTATACCTCTGGCCTGGATGAGTTGCGCGAGGAAGTCGAACCTTACAACCTGAACCTGGTCGCGGAACGTACTGGTATCGCTGCTGAGCTCATTGCACACGCGGCACGAACATTTGCGGCGGGTCCTCGTGGCGTTGCGGTGACGGGGACGGGACCTGAAATGAGCGCGCATCCTAACCTGACCCAGCACCTGACTGCCTCTCTCAATGCCATTTGTGGCCGGTTCTACAGGGCCGGTGATACGTTGGCTAATTCCGGTGCACTGTCTTCAGGATCGCCACGTTTTGAGGGCGTTTTCGAGGCACCGGTAGCCTGGGACAGAGGTACCCGTTGTCGGGTTCGCCCGGAGTTTGGTGAGCTGACTTCACCGACGGGAGTGAGTGAGATGCCGACCTCGCAACTTGCCGATGAAATTCTTACGCCGGGTGACGGTCAGGTGCGGGCTCTTTTCGTCATAGCCGGTAACCCACTGATGGCGTGGCCGGATCAGGAAAAGGCCCTGGAAGCGATGCAGGCGCTCGATCTGCTGGGTTGTATAGATCCCTACATGTCTGCGACGGCCGAACTTGCTGATTATGTGTTGGCTCCAAAGCTGACGCTGGAAAGAGAAGATGTCACCCTGCTGGCAGATCCGTGGTACGAAAAACCCTACAGTCAGTACAGCAGGGCAGTGGTAGAGACTGATCATGATGTTATTGAAGAGTGGGAACTTTACTGGGGCCTTGCCAGGAGATTGGGACTCGAGGTCATGATCAAGGGGCAGGTTATCCCCAACGAGCCAAAGCCCAGCAAATTCGACCTATTGCAGGCCATCACTGCGGGTTCGCAGGCGG